>CABURV010000020.1 GCA_902494035.1 uncultured Collinsella sp. | reverse complement strand
GGCGATGCCCCGCTGCCCTAGCCCAAAAAGGGAAAGCTGAACAGGCGGAACCGACCGTCCGGCTGAGTCTGGGAAGAGGCGCCGGGCGGCGGGCGGAGCATGGCCACCGGACCCATCGAAACACATCTCCACCGTTCCTTCAACTGGGAAAATGCCGCCCCCGGGCCCCGGGAGGGGCAGCGGGGGCGTTCGGCTAGGTGCGGGAACGGCCTATTTGCTCAATGTGTTCGGCTGAGATCGGAAATCAACCCCTTTGTGGTGGATATGGACTCGCGGCGATGCTACAGCCGGAGCCCCAGCAGGCCGCGGCCGCGATGACGGGCCTCGGCGGACACCTGGGCGTGCGGGCCGGCGGCTTTGACGGACTCGGGCAGGTGCGAGTACTTCTTCTCGAAGTTCTCCTCGAACATCACGGCCAGGTTGTGCGCGGCCTCGTCGTAGCGCGCGGTGCTCTGCCAGTACTGGCGCGGCACCAGAATGCCATCGGGCACGCCGTGGCACGTCGTGGGAATGTCGACGTTAAAGATGTCGTCGTGCACGAACTCGCTGTCCTCGATGGTGCCGTCGAGGGCGCGCGCGACCAGCGAGCGCGTGTAGGCCAGCTCGATGCGATGACCCACGCCGTAGCCGCCGCCGATCCAGCCGGTGTTGACCAGGTACACGCGCGTGCGGCCGTCGGCAATGCGCTCGCCGAGCATCTTGGCGTAAACCATGGGGTCGAGTGGCATAAACGGCTCGCCGAACAGCGAAGAGAACGTGGGCGTGGGCTCGGTAACGCCGACCTCGGTGCCGGGAATCTTAGCCGTAAAGCCCGTCACAAAGTGGTACATGGCGGCGTCGGCCGTCAGACGCGAGATGGGCGGCAGCACGCCAAAAGCGTCGCAAGTCAGGAACAGCACGACACTCGGAGTGGTGCCCATGCCCTTAGTCCACGCGTTAGGAATGTGCTCCACGGGATAGGCCACGCGCGTGTTGTGCGTGATCGAGATGTCGTCGTAGTTGGGCTTGCGGTTCTCGTCGAGCACCACGTTTTCGCAAATGGCGCCAAAACGGACGGCGTTGAAGATCTCGGGCTCGTGGAAGGCGTCCAGGCCCTCGCATTTTGCGTAGCAGCCACCCTCGATGTTGAAGATGCCCATGTCGGACCAACCGTGCTCGTCGTCGCCGATCAGCAGGCGCGTGGGATTGGCCGAAAGCGTGGTCTTGCCGGTGCCGGACAGGCCAAAGAACACGGCGGTCTCGTGCGTGACGGGATCCATGCTGGCCGAGCAGTGCATGGGCAGCACGTCGTCCTCGACGGGCAGCAGATAGTTCATGACGCTAAAGATCGACTTTTTAATCTCGCCGGAGTAGCCGGTGCCGGCGACCAGAATCACGCGTTCCTGGAAGTTGATGACCACGGCGGCACTGGAGTTGAGGCCCTTGATGGCGGGGTCGCACTGGTAGCCAGGTGCCGCGAGCACGCAGAAGTCGGGCTCGCCGGTGCGCGCGATTTCGCGGGCGAGCGGGCGGGCGAGCATCTGCTTAATAAAGAGTGCCTGGCTGGCACGCTCGCAGGCAACGAGCAGTCGACGCGTGTGGTTGCGGTCGGCGCCCGCCATGCCGCGGGTGACGAACACGTCGCGCTCGTTGAGATAGTCGACGATGCCGGCCTTGATGGCCTCATAGCTCTCGACGGACAGCGGGCGGTTGACCGCGCCCCAGGCAATCTTGTCGTGAACATCGGGGGTGTCAACGATAAAGCGGTCATTGGGGGAACGGCCGGTACGCTCCCCCGTCTCGATCACCAGCGCGCCGTTGGATGCCATGCGGCCTTCTTCGCGGCGGATAGCGTGCTCGACGAGCTCCGCGGCGGGTAGATCGACCAGCAGACGGGGCTGATTCTCGGCGGGATCTTCAACGAGCGTAATACCAAAGATGGACAAAACTTCTGCAGGGGTAACACCAGGCATGGGGCCTCCTTTAAAAACGCGACACATGGACGCGGCGCGCACTTTACTCACGTAAAGCCCGTTGTACCCGATATGCAAAAACGTTTTTGCGGCAAGGGCGGCAAGCCCGCCCAACGGTCAAAAATCGCAGGCAAGCGGCCTAGTCATTGGGGACGTTCTTAAACGACTAGTCTTTGGAGACGTTCTTGAACAGGTAACACTCAAGGAGTGTCCCCGGATGCCGGCACTTAGGGACGTTCCCAAAGTGCCGGCACATAAAGAACGTCCCTAAGTGCCGACTACTGAATGGCGCCGCCGAAATTATCGAACAATCCGTTCAAAAACACGAGCGAACACCGTCGCGTCTATACTAGAGCGCAGCAATAGAAAGGACCCCGCTTTGAGCATCACGCCCCTCGATAGCATTCGCCGCGTCATCGCCCGCCGCAACGGCATCTCCAACCCCGCTGCATCGAAAGACGGCGCCGCGAAGGCCCAGGGCGGCCGCATCGAGAACGGCCTGTTCCCCGCCTCGCACACCGCTGAGGAGCTCGCATCCAGGAGCTGAGCCAGCGCAACGCCGGTGGCCCCAATAGCAACCAAGTCACACGTCACCGGCGCGAGCGCGATCGAGAGCCCGGCCCCGTACGCCGCATGGTCAACGCTTGGTGGAACCGTCTGCTCGGCGCCGTCTACGGCGGCGGGTTCTCCACGCAAGAGGCTGAATACGAAGAGCACGCCACCCGCCGCGATTACCTTTGGAACACTCTCGGCACCGCCGTGTGGGGCTTGGCGTTTCCGCTGCTCACCATCGTGTCCACACAGCTCGTGGGCGCCGAAGAAGCAGGCAAATTCTCCATCGCCTTCGTCACCGGCACGCTCATCATGATCGCATGCAACTACGGCGTGCGCAATTTCCAGGTCTCGGACATCGACGAAAAGACGTCCTTCGCCTCCTACCAGCTCAATCGTTGGATCTGCGGAGCGCTCGCGCTGGCATGCGGCCTGATATACAGCAGCGCCCGTGGCTACGATGCGCAGATGGCCACGATCGGCCTGGGCGTCTACCTCTATAAGGTGATCGACGGCGTCGCCGACGTGTACGAAGGCCGCCTGCAGCAGGCCGACAAGCTCTACCTGGCCGGAATGAGCCAAACGCTACGCTCCGTCGGCGTCATCGCGGTCTTCAGCGTGGCGCTGTTCCTCACGCGCAGCATGCCCATCGCGACCATGGCTATGGGCATCGCCGCGATCGCCTCGCTCGTGCTGGTCACCGCGCCGCTCGCCCTGCTCGAGACCGAAAAATCGCGCCGCGTAAGCCTGCGCGAGGTCGGCCACCTGTTTGTCCAGTGTGCCCCACTCTTTGGCGCGCTATTCCTGTTCAACCTTATTGAGAGCATGCCCAAGTTTGTGATGGAAGGAACACTGGCCTACAAATACCAGCTGTACTTTAATGCCCTGTTTTTTCCGGCTCAGGCTATTCTGTTGAGCATTGGATTTGTCTATAAACCGCAGCTCCTGCGCTTGTCGAGCATTTGGGCTAATCCTCGCAAGCGTCGTCGCTTTGACCTGATTATTGTTGCCGTTATGGCGCTGATCGTGGCCATCACCGGCGTGTGCGCCGCATTTATGGCAGGTTCCGGTATTCCCCTCATGAGCTTTATGTACGGTCTCAGCTTTGAGCGCTACCGTACACTGGCGCTGCTGATGGTCGTCGCCGGCGGCGTCACCGCGGCCATCGATTTTATCTACGCCATCATCACGGTGCTGCGCCACGCTGGAGACGTCACCAAGATCTACCTGATCTGCTTCGCCGTAAGCGTGGTGCTGCCGGTGATCCTGATTAAGCTGCTGGGTCTGATGGGCGCCGTGGTGAGCTACCTAGCCATCATGGCCCTACTCCTGGTGCTACTGATTATCGAGTACGCCCACATCCGCCAACGCATCGAGCGCGACCGCAACCCGTACGGAGCCTAATTAGCTGCCCCCGGTCACCGGAATTTGCGATGGAATCGCCCCGGCTGGGGTCTCGTTGCGAACAATATGCATCACGCAAAACTAAGTGAGTAGACTTTTACCGAATCCCCGACCACACCGACAGAGCACAAGTCTGTGACCTGCGGTTTTATTGAGGCAAATATGTTGGGTGCTCGGCATTTCCAAAAAAGTCTACTCACTTAGCCAGCGGGCAGCCAAATGATTATTTAATTCCCGTCCCAGAGAAATCAATTAGCGGGCAGAAGGGCAAAAGTAGTCAAAAAAGGCCCCGTCCAAAATTAGCTACCCCTTGCACCGATTATTCGCCCGGGTTGATATTCGCATAGAACTCGGCCCCGTCGTCCAGGCGCAGGATGCCCACGCGGCCAAACTCGGAGCCGGTGGCGGCGGCGCAATCGATATCGATGCGATCGGGCACGCCGGCAGTGTCCTCGCCGCCCAAGCGCACGATCTGCCCGCGTCCCGATTCCTCATCGAGCCCCGCCAGGCCACCGACCTCGCAATAGCGCCCAAGCGATACCGTGGGCGTGTGGCCGCTCACCACGACCGGGCCCCTGCCCTCGGTAGAAAGCAGCCCGGTCGGCACATCCCAATAGCCGTGACGAATCCACAGCAGGTCATCGGACGACTGCACTGCGAGCATCTGCTGCAGCAGCTCGCGATCGGCACTCACCGCTCCGACGCCATCGGCACAATCGACGCCATGCTCAAGCAAAAACGCGCGCGCCGCCTTCATCTCGATTCCAGCATGTACCAGCAGATACGGGCGTTCCTCGGTCTCGACCACCGCGTAGAGCGGCAGCGCGGCCATCCATCGCACGAGCTCCTCGTATGTCTCAAATTCCATGTCGTTGAGCTGCTCGCGCGTCGTCCAGCCACCGTTGATATCCCAGGTCTCGGCATCGAGCGGATCCTGGCCAACGATGGCATCGAGCATGATCTGCTCGTGATTACCCTTGAGCACGTGGGCGTTGGGCAGCGAGCGCACGAGCTTAATAACGCCGACCGGATCGGGCCCGCGATCGATCATGTCGCCCAGCACGTACAGCGTGTCGTCGAACGTCAACGAGATCTTAGACAGGGCCTCGTCAAGCGCACGCACATGCCCGTGAGCATCAGATGTCACATAGATCGCCATGGTACGCCTCTCCTTGCATTGCGGCCGAAGCCCGGCGCCGCAACTAAAACTTCAAGTTGAACTTAAACGTTACCCATTGTACTCCGTTGCAATAAAGCTGGAAAGGGTTTCCGAGCAGAGGCAAAGACGGCAGCCGTCTATGACGATATCGCGCACGTCCGCAATCCAACCCCATAACCCACCATCTTTGGGTACAAATAACCGCAGACAACTGACCGTGCCACGCCAACCACCCAGGAGCGGACACTATCCATGAACCAGATCCTTCTCTTTATCGGCCTCGTCATCATTTTGTGCCTGACCATCAAACCCGTCGGCAAAAAACTCCCCTTCCCCACCCTGCTCATCTTTATCACACTCGGCATGCTGTTGGGCGTCAACGGCCCGGCGCATATCGACTTTAGCGACTACGCGCTCACCGAAACCGTCTGCAGCACGGCGCTGCTGTTCATCATGTTCTACGGCGGCTTTAACACCAACATCGACCGCGCCAAGCCCGTCGCCGTGCCCGCGGTGCTGCTGAGCACGCTCGGCGTCGTCATCACCGCTGGCATTACGGGTGCGTTTGCGCATTTCGTGCTGGGTTTCGACTGGATCGGCGGTCTGCTGCTGGGCTCGGTCGTAGCATCCACCGATGCGGCCAGCGTCTTTAGCGTGCTGCGCGAGCACAGCCTGTCACTGAGGGGCGGGACTGACTCGCTGCTCGAGGTCGAATCGGGCTCCAACGACCCCGTCGCCTACATGCTCACCGCCGTGCTCGCCACACTCGCGGCCGGCGGCGACATCAACATTCCCGCACTGCTGGCCAAGCAGATTATCCTGGGCGTGGGCGTGGGCTTTGCCATCGGCTGGGCGGCGGGCCGCCTGATTGAACGCGCGCACGCAACGGCCGAGGGCGCGCAGACCATCTTTTTGTTCGCCGTGGCCATCGTCGCCTACGCGCTGCCGAGCTACCTGGGCGGCAACGGCTTTTTGGCTGTATACCTGGCCGGCATTGTGCTGGGTGCCAGCGACATCACCGGCAAAGTCGAGATGGCGCACTTCTTTGACACCCTCACCGAGATGGCAGAGATGACGATCTTCTTCTTGCTCGGCCTGCTCGTGACGCCCGCGCGCCTGCCACAGATGCTGCTGCCGGGCCTGGCGCTCATGGCGTTCATGCTCTTCGTGAGCCGCCCCATCGCCGTGGGCATGCTCCTGGCGCCGTTTAGGACGAACCCTCGCCAGGTCGCGCTCGTAAGCTGGGCGGGTCTGCGCGGAGCAGCTTCGGTCGTCTTTAGTCTCTTTGCCGTGGTAGCCGGCGTTCCCGGCGGACACGACCTATTTGACCTGGTGTTTGTGATTGCCGTGTCGAGCATCGTGGTGCAGGGTTCGCTGCTGCCGGCGGTGGCGAAAAAGCTCGACATGATCGATGCGGCAGGCGACGTACGCCGCACCTTTAACGACTACCGCGACGAGGACGGCATGTCGTTTGTAAAGCTCAAGGTGGGCGCTGGACATCCGTTTGCCGGACGCTCGCTCGCGGACATTGGCAGCGCCACCGACATGCTCGTGGTCCTGGTGCTGCGCGACGGGGCGCACCCGGTACTGCCCAATGGCGACACCGTGATCCAGGAAGGCGATCTGCTGGTGATGGCCGCCCCAACGTTCGAAGAGCGTGCCGAGGTTACGCTGCGCGAGGTCACCGTGACGCCCCACGGTCGCCTCGCCGGCCAGCGCCTGCGCGATGTGCCGCAAGGCAAGCATCCGTTTATTGTGGTGATGCTCAAGCGCGACGGCCAAACGATCATCCCAGACGGCAACACCCTCATATACGCCGGCGACGAAGCCGTCATCGCCACACTGGCATCGTAGTAACCAGGAGGTGGCTAATTGCGACGAAGAGATCAAGCGCCTAGAGAACCTCATGCCTTCGCTTGCAGTTTTGGATTTGCCTGAGGAGTAAAGCACCCCTCCCCCATGTAACCATCCTGTAAATCATAGCGGCGCACTCGGGTTTTGCTGTGATGCGGTCGCGCCTGGCGCTCCACTGTGCTAAAGTATCCCGAACGTTCAAACGACTACGAGGGGGAACTAGAAGATGGCACGTGTGCACAACTTCTCAGCTGGCCCGGCAGCGCTGCCCACAAGCGTGCTCGCCGAGATCGCCGACGAGATGATGGACTACCGCGGTTGCGGCATGTCCGCGCTCGAGATGAGCCATCGATCTAGCATGTACCAGCAGATCATCGATGACGCCGAGGCAACCCTGTGCCGTCTGCTGAGCATCCCCGGCAACTACCGTGTCCTGTTTTTGCAGGGCGGCGCCACGCTACAGTTTGCGGGCATCCCCATGAACCTCATGCGCCGCGGCCGTGCCGGCTACGTCGTCACCGGCAACTTTGCCAACAAGGCATACAAAGAAGCCGCCAAGTACGGCGAGGCCGTGCTGCTCGCAAGCTCCGAGGACACCAATTTCGACCGCATACCCACCATGGCCGACGTCAACGCGCGCATTGCCGCCGAGGCCGCGGGCGACGGGCTCGACTACGTCTACATCTGCCAGAACAACACCATCTTTGGCACCATGTACCACGAGCTGCCCGATTGCGGCGACGTACCGCTGGTCGCCGATGTCTCGAGCTGCTTTCTGTCGCAGCCGCTCGACGTCGAGCGCTACGGGCTCATTTACGCCGGCGCGCAGAAGAACGCCGGCGCCGCGGGCGTCACCGTGGTTATCGTGCGCGACGACCTGATCGCCGACGGTCCGGCCTTTGCGCAGACTCCGCAGTACCTGGACCTTAAGACCCAGGCCGCCAAGGGCTCCATGCTCAACACGCCCAACACCTTTGGCATCTACGTGTGCGGCAAGGTGTTCCGTTGGGTTGATCAGACCGGTGGACTTGCCGCCATGGCCGAGCGCAACTGGGCCAAGGCCAACCTGCTCTACGACCTGCTCGAGCACAGCAAACTATTCCACGGCACTGCGCAGACAGACAGTCGCTCCATCGCCAACGTCACGTTCCGTACCGGCGATGCCGACCTCGACGCTGCCTTTGTTGCGGGCGCAGCAGAGCACCAGATCCAAAACGTCAAGGGCCATCGCCTCGTCGGCGGCATGCGCGCCAGCGTGTACAACGCCGTCACCATGGAAGACGTGCAGGCGCTGGCCACGTACATGAAGGACTTCGAAACGCAGCATAGTTTGAGCCCGCGATCTAACTAGCCCGCAACACGCGGGCCGACCAGCCACCTCAGACCACCCTGTTTAGATTTAAACCTGCTAAGGAGTTTTTCCATGCGCAAGATTAAGACCATCGACGACATCACCAAGGACGGCAAAGTCGAGTTTGGCGAGGGCTATGAGTTTGTAAGCACCGCCGAAGAGGCCGACGCCATCCTGATGCGTTCCACCGACCTGCACGGCTACGAGCTGCCCGAGGGCATCCGCGCCATCGCCCGCTGCGGCGCCGGCGTCAACAACATCCCCGTCGAGGAGTACGCCAAGAAGGGCGTCGTCGTCTTTAACTCCCCCGGCGCTAACAGCAACGCCGTCAAGGAGCTCGTCCTGGGCATGCTGGTGCTTTCGAGCCGCGGCGTAGTGCAGTCGATGAACTGGGTGCGCGACAACGCCGACGACCCCGAGATTCAGGTCGATGCCGAGAAGGCCAAGAAGGCCTTTGTGGGCCGCGAGCTCAAGGGCAAGCGCATCGGCGTCATCGGCCTGGGCAACGTGGGCTCCAAGGTCGCCAACGCCTGCGTCGATCTGGGCATGGACGTCTACGGCTACGACCCGTTCATTTCCGTCGAGCACGCGTGGGTGCTGAGCCGCGAGGTGCAGCGCGTGGGCACGCTCGAGGATCTCTGCCGCGGCTGCGACTACCTCACCGTACACGTTCCCAGCAAGGCCGACACCATCGGCATGATCAGCACCGAGCAGATTAACCTGCTGGACCCGGGCGCCGTGCTCATCAACTACGCACGCGAAACCATCATTGACGAGGACGCCGTCGACGCTGCCCTGCGCGAGGGCAAGCTGAGCTGGTTTAGCTGCGACTTTGCCACGCCCAAGACCGTCAAGATGCCCAACACGTTTATCACCACGCACTCGGGTGCCGGCACTGGCGAGGCCGAGGCCAACTGCGCCGATATGGCCATCAGCGAGCTCAAGGATTACCTGGAGAACGGCAACATCGCGCACAGCGTCAACTACCCCGCCTGCAGCATGGGCAAGGCGCGCGCCGCGAGCCGCATCGCCTGCCTGCACGCCAACGTGCCCAACATGATCGGCCAGATCACAGCAATCCTGGCCAAGGACAACGCCAACGTGCAGCGTATGACCAACGAGTCCGTCGGCGAGAACGCCTACACCATGTTCGACACCGACGAGCACCTGGACAGCAGCACCATCGAGGCGCTCAAGCAGATTCCGTCGATGTATCGCGTTCGCGTGATCAAATAGCGCCGGCTGATCTGACGGGCAGCTCCCCATGTGGCCTGCCCGTCACTGACATTGAATGCCCGCGGGGGCGCCTTTCGCACGAGAGGCGCCCCCGTTTTTGTGAGCGCTCCATTAAATGCACCGAGCCGCTTCTTGGCATACAATCTGTATGTTGACCTAACTATCTGTGAGGTACCTATGGTTGATACAGATTTTGCTTGGCGGCTTACGCAAGGACTCGTGCGGATCGACAGCTCAGACCCGGGTGCGTATGAGGACGAGATTGAGCGCTATATCAAAGCGTTGGTTGAGGAACGGTTGGCGCAGCTGAGCCATCCGGTACTCCATGCCGTGCAGGTTGAGGAACTCGAGGTGCTGCCCGGGCGCCGCAACCTTATGGTCACCGTGCCGGGACTGAGCGACGAGCCACGACTCGTCTATATCTGCCATATGGATACCGTTACGCTGGGCGATGGCTGGGACGCGGACATTCCGCCGCTCGGAGCGATCGTGCGCAACGATAAACTCTATGGCCGCGGTGCCTGCGATATGAAGGGTGGCCTGGCCTGCGCCATTGCCGCACTGGTCCATACGCTCGAGCGCGTGGCGGCAGAAGGCGAGCTGCCCCGACGCGGCTTTTCGCTCATCTGCTCAGTCGACGAGGAGGACTTTATGCGCGGCTCAGAGGCCGCGATCGATGCCGGCTGGGTCGGCTCGCGTGAATGGGTGCTGGACACCGAACCCACCGACGGACAGATCCAGGTGGCGCACAAGGGACGCACGTGGTTCGAGATTGAAATGGCTGGCGTAACGGCGCATGCGAGCCAGCCGTGGAAGGGCGCGGATGCCGTCGCCGCCATGGCCGAGGTCGTGTGTTCGCTCCGTCGCGCGCTTGCGGCGCTGCCCGCGCACGATGAGCTGGGGCCTTCGACCATTACGTTTGGGCAGATCGAGGGCGGCTATCGTCCCTATGTGGTGCCAGACCATGCCAAGGTCTGGGTCGACATGCGCCTGACCCCGCCGACCGATACGGCCGCCGCGACGCGCATGGTAGAGCAGGCCATCGCCGTCGCCGAAGCCGCCGTTCCCGGTTGCCATGCCAGCTACACTGTGACGGGCGACCGCCCCGCCATCGAGCGCGACCCGAACTCTCCCCTTCTAGCAGCGCTCAAGCGTGCCGCCGATGACGTAACGGACGCAGACACGACCGTCGGCTTCTTTACCGGCTACACCGACACCGCCGTCATTGCCGGCAAGACAGGCAACTGCAATTGCATGAGCTACGGTCCCGGGTCGCTCGCGCTCGCGCACAAGCCCAACGAGTTTGTGCCCCACGCCGATATCGTTCGTTGTCAGCAGGTGCTAATCGCGCTCGCCGATAACGTGCTCTGGGACGCGAGCGGCCAAGTTGGGGCATAATAAGCCGCGAACAAACCGACTCGTGCGTTAGGACCACCCATGAAAGCACTTCCGTTTCCCTGCATCCGCCCGGCTCAGGACCGCGTGCTCGAGGCGCTGCCTACAATGGGCAGTATCCTGAGCAGCAACAATGCTCTGCGCGGAGCCATTGCCGATGGCCTGATGCTCAAGGACCCGGGTGCGGCGTATTACGTGTACGAATGCTCGGGCGAGCCGGGACGTGTGACGGGTGTCGTGGCGATCTGCCCGACGAGTGTACTTGCGGGCAGCAAGGGCGATGCCAGCGCCGACGTGGCCGCCGCCGCGCGCGCGATCGCCGAGCTCAAGGTGCAGCCGCGCCCCGTGTCGCTCGCCTACGAGGCCTCGCCCGTCATGGATATCATCCTGGGCGCCGCCAAAGAGGGCGCGTCGCTCTACGCCGTCACCGACCCCGCGGGCATTACGCACCGCGCGTGGGAGGTCAAGCGCGAGGACGCCGTCGGGGCCATCCGCGCTATGCTCGACCAAGCACCGGAGCCGGCACTGACCGACGACCCCGCCTACGCCGCCGCTCTGACCGGGGCGTCGCAGCTGCTGGCCGATGAGGCCCGTGCCGTCGGAACGTACACCGGCAAAGAGCCGTTCAACTTTGCCGTAGCAGTGCTCTTCCCCGCCGCGCAGGTCAGCGGCGCCGCGCCGCAGGTTCCGACAGGTCTGCTCACGCACCAGGTCGCGCGGTTCTAGCAAGACCAGACCGCCCAGCACAAAAATCGGCAGCTCAACAAACAGGGGGCGGAGATGCAGCAGGTACATGCATCTCCGCCCCTTTTGCGTCGAGAAGTTAGCCGGCGACCCGTGCCGCCGCGCTCGCGTTATCCGCGCTGCGGACCCGCAGTAGCCACGAGCGGCTCAAGTCCCAGCTCACGCGCGTAATCCTCCTGCGTAAAGACTTCGACCAGTTCAAACGTATCGGCCGCATCGTCAAACGCAAAATGCAGCACTGAGCAGTTGCCCGGCACGCGTTCGCGCTCGTCGGCCGCCGCGCCCCGCACGTGGTCCAAAAACTCCTTGATAGCCGAGCCGTGGCTCACCGCGAGCACGCACTCGTGGTCCGGACGCTGCATAAGCTCGGTCAGCGTCGCCACCATGCGCTCGCGCACCTGCATCTGGCCCTCGCCGCCAAACTGGCGATAGAAGTCGCGCCACGGGCGCTCGGGCATAAGCATCACGCGCTCGGCCTCAAAGTCGCCAAAGAACCACTCACGCAGGCCGTCCAGGCGCTCGTACGCCAAGCCCGGCCGCAAGTTGGCGATAGTCTGCTCGGTGCGATGAAGCGTGGAGGTGTAGGCATGATCGGGCTCAATGCCGCGCGCACGTAAAAACATGCCGGCGCGCGCCGCCTGGTCGCAACCCAACTGCGTAAGCGGCGAGTCACTCCACCCCTGAATGATACGCTTGAGGTTGAATATCGTCTGTCCATGACGGACCAGATACAGATCTTTATTCATAGGGGTCCTTTCGTTCGTTACCAACCCAAGAGCGAAAACGCCCCGTCGCAATAGCCAAAATGAAGCACGGCACCGTTGTCGGGTAGCTCTCCCCCGCCAGTCACATACTCAAGAAACTCCTGGCAGGCTGAGCCGTGGGAAACCGCCAGCACGCAGTCGTGCTGCGGCCTGGCCATGATGCGCGACAGCACCGCGACCATACGCGACTGGAGCTGCACTTCCGACTCGCCGCCAAACGCGACCGGATAATCACCCCAGGGCTGCGGCGGCATATCGCGATTTGATGTACCCTCCAGCGAGCCCAAATGCCACTCGCGTAGGTCATCGACCAGCTCTATCGAACGGCCCTCACCAGCAATTAGCTCAGCCGTACGCCGCGCCCGGCCCAACGGGGAGGAATACACACGGTCAAAGGTCACGCCACGCGCCTCAAACGCCGCGCGCGTCGCCAGCGCTTGCTCGCGCCCGCGCACCGTAAGCGGCGAATCGTGCCCACCTTGCAAAATATTCTGCACATTGAGCTCAGTCTGCCCATGCCGCACCAAATACAAATCTGCCACACGCCCTCCTCTCGCACCACCGCAAAGGGGACAGGTACCTTTGTGGTGGTTTACCGCCGGATCACACCGCGGTGACGCTCAACTACACCAGCACGTCGGCGAGCGAACGCTTGGGTACGTGGTGCACCTGTGCCTCGTCGCGCCAATAATTGATGGAGCCATCGGGGTTGGAATCGATCGCATCGATCACCTGTATCTCGGCCGGAACGCCAAAGGCCATGATCAGCTTGAGCTCATACTTGTCGTTATCGAGCCCCATGGCATCGATCGCATGGGGCGTAAAGGCCTTGAACATGCAGGCTGCCACCTCGGGCGTGGCGCTGCGGGCGGCGAGCATCATCGTCTGCGCGGCAATGCCCGTGTCGACCTCGGTAATGGGAGCGGCAGGCTTGCCCGGAACGGCGCGCTCAGCCAGAATCGCGATGTAGCCGGTCGGGCGCTCGCCCTCAGCAGGACCCGGCCAATCCTTAAGTGCGCCGGCCCATGCGAGCTCGTCAAATACACGCGCGCAGTCCTCGGCACCGCTCACCACATGAAAACGAAGACGCTGAGCATTGGCACCACACGGGGTCAGGTGCGCCAGCTCCGCCAGCTCAAGCAAAAACTCACGTGGCACGCGCATGGACTCGTCAAAGCGACGGCACGTGCGGGCGCGGCGAACCAACGCATCAAACGCGTCCAAGCCGAGCTTTTCGCAACCCTGCTTTGCCATCGACTCAGCGCTTACCGGCGCCGCGGGAACTGTTTCGTTCATAGGGACCCCCAATTTCGGGCAATTGTTCTTAGGAGAATCTAACCTAAAACGTAGGCAATAGCGAACAGGGCTGCAATGTTCTACACCTGTTGAATAGAAAATCGCGACGTGGGGAACAACGGAAACAATTCGGGGCCTTTGGGTTACGTTTCGCCCTCCCCGACCCATACGCCAGCGCCTTTAGGCGATACTGGTTGTAACGATCAAGGCTTACGCCGCACGGAAAGGAGACATTATGGGCATCTTTAAGAACGATGACCAAAAATCGAGCCAGTTTGGATTTGACGAGAAAAGCATGGCGGGCAAAGCCGTCAAGGCCGTACGCTGGATCTACGCCATCACGGGCGTCTTAGCGCTCATTGCTGGTATCGCGCTGCTTTTTGCACCCGCCAAGTCCCTCGTCTTTTTGACGACTGTCCTGGGTTTTTACTTTGTAATCACCGCTGCCATCAGGCTGTTCACTGCCATTTTTGAGCCGCTGCTGCCCACCGGCTGGCGCGTGACGAGCATCATCTCCAACCTACTCATTATCTTGGGCGGCGTCATAATCCTGCGCAACCAGGCCTTCTCGACCGCGACGCTCACCACGATGGTGGTTATCGTGGCCGGCTTTGGCTGGATTGTCGAAGGTGTCATGTCCATTCTGGAGTCCGAGCTTTCGTCCAACCGCGCCCTCGCCATCCTGAGCGGCGCACTCCCCATCATCGCCGGCATGTTCGTGTTTATCTATCCGCTGTGGTCGGCCAAGATGCTCGTCATCTTTAGCGGCGCCGCGCTGCTGGTGTTTGGCGTAACGCTGATTGTTCGCGCTATTCAATTTGGCAAACTGGTGCACTAGATGCCGCGAACGCTCTTTATTGATGCCGACGCCTGCCCGGTCACGCGCGAGTCGATTGACTGCGCGCGGCGGGCGGGCGCCGCCGTTGTTATCGCCGGCAACAGCACACAAAACCTGGAACGGCACATTCGCCACGACGACCCGCGCGATGCCGAACACGCGCGACGCGGATTTTGGGTCACGACACTCGATGTGAGTGTGGGCGCCGACAGCGCCGACTTTGCCATTGTCGAACGCCTGCAGGCGGGCGACGTGGTCGTGACGCAGGACATTGGCTTGGCGAGCATGGTGCTCGGGCGCGATGCCGCCGCCATCGGCGTGCGCGGGCGCGTCTACGATAAGGCGACCATCGACATGCAACTGTTTATTCGCCACGAGGAAAAGAAGGTGCGCCGCGCCGGCGGTCGCACTCGCGGTCCGGCGGCATTTACCAGCGAAGACCGGGCCCGCTTTAAGCGCAACCTCACCGAGCTGCTGCGCTAACCAAGGTAGATTTTCGGGACATGCCCGGAAATCTACCTTTTTGTTTTGAGCGGTGTGAGCGCTCGGAATCCATGGCTCAACAAAAAACGGGCTTCAAAATGCCATGCGTCGCCGCATTGCGCAGGCGCCGAGCATGGCTATTTGAAGCCCATTTTTTAAGCCTACTTAGAGGCCGAAGGCGGATAGGATAAGGCCCCAGCCGGCGCCGATGACGTACATCATGACCAGGAACACGGCGTTTTCACGAGCGCTGCGGTTGGTGCGGAACAGGACAAGATAGCCCACGCCGGCGGAAATGAGCGTGCCGGCGAGCATCGGCGCCAGCTGTAGCGCGCCCTCCAGGTACAGCTGCGTAATGACCACGCTGGCCGAGCAGTTGGGGATCAGGCCGACGAGTGCCGAGCCCAAGACGGCGAGCGTCTCGTTGCCACGCAGGAACTGCTCGATCGCGGACTCTCCGAAGGTCTCGAGCACGGCAACTAGAATCAGCGTCACCAGGAAAATAAAAACCGAAACCTGCACGGTGTGCGAGATCGCGCTGCGGATAATCGACAGGACGGGCGCACCTTCGTGGGAGTGACCGTGGTCGTGCCCATGGCCGTGGTGGTGCTCATGCTCGCCTGCGTGACCGTGGTCATGGCTGTGTCCGTGGTCGCGCTCGTGTTCATCTTCATCATCATCGCAACCGCAATGGTCGCGCTCGCACAGCTCGTGGATGTGATCGGCACTTACGCCCGCCTCGGCCACCTCGTCAATGATGTCGCCCCCGGTATGGTCGTCGTGTGCGCAGTTCACATGAGCCGGATTGGCAGCGGTCCCCAACACGGTACGGCGAACCGCCGCATGCGCGCGGGCATTACGACGAAGGCCGCGGATAGCCGCATCCACGATAAAGCCCGTGACCAGCGCAATCAACGCCTTCGAAGCCAAAAGCATCGCCATGGTCTGCACGGGAACCTGCTCGGCAAGCAACAGCGGCAGCATCTCGTCTGAGGTCGAGAGGAAAACCGCAACCAGTGTGCCCAGCGTCACGACGCGACCGGCGTACAGCGTCGCCGCCATGGCCGAAAACCCGCACTGCGGCACCATGCCCAACAACGATCCGACAACCGGACCCGCGGCGCCGGCGCGCTTGATAGCGCCGTTGACGCGGTCGCCTGCAACGTGCTCAAGCGTCTCGAGGGCAAGATACGTCACCAACAAAAACGGCACCAGCGACAGCGTGTCCTTGCCGGCGTCGAGCAGAATATCAATCAGCAAATCCATGACGGATGGAACCTTTCGTGTCTTTCGGCAGCATTGTAAAAGTCCTAGCGGTCAACTAGGGTATTGTAGTTGTCCTAGGCGCGATGCCAATAGTTGCCCATGGTAAACTATCATCTCGCCACATCTTAATGACCCTGAGCCGCACGACGCGGCCCATCCAAGGAGCAGTTATATGAACGTTTCACAAGCACTCGAATACGAGCGCCAGCCGTTTATTCCCATGTTTATCTATGGCGATCACGGCGCCATGGAGTCCGAGCGCCAGAAGGGCGAGGAGGCCCTCAAGGTGCTCGAGACCGAGTATTTTACTGCCGAGGGCGACCCCGGCTTCGACTTTGCCACCGTGCGCGACCTGGCCGACCGCAACCGCGACCTGTGCGACCAGATTGGCGAGGCGCGCCTGCGCAACGTGACGCCCGCGACGCTTTCGCGCGGTCTGTCCGATGCCGACACCTGCGCCGCCATCGGCAAGATGCAAAAGCGCACCGCCGCGTCCGTTATGCGCGAAATCCGCGGCGACCGCGACGCGCTCGGCGTGGCCTACGCCCGCAAGCCCATCCAGGGCACCGTGCTCGGTATCGACATCGAGACCACCGGCCGTGCACCCGAGCGCGGTTATATCATCAACGTGGGCTGGGAGATCATGGAGCTCACCAGCGACGCCGTCCCGCACGACGCCGAGGCACACTACTGCGGTCTGCCCGACATCTACCGCGGCGAGGATGTGCCGTTGTCGAATATCCACCACATCACCTGGGACGACATCGACGGCAAAACGCCCTTCCGCGAGAACAAGGAACTGCAGAAGCAGCTGCTCAAGCTCATGAAGAAGTACCCGTACATGGCACACAACGCCGCATTTGAGGACAGCTGGTTCAAGATCCACCTGGACGGCTACGCCGAGGCACGCCGCGCCGGTAAGATCATCGTCATCGATTCACGCCAGATCTGCCGCAGCCTGGACGCCGACGTGCGCTCGCTCCCCCGCGAGTCCGCGCCCGCCGCGCTCGAGAACTGGGCGCGCCGCCGTGGCACCCTCGCCGCCGACGCCAGCGAGCAGCATCTGGGCCTGGACGACACCGACCTCATGCTTCGCACCGTCCAAGCCGAGTTCAACCTCAAGAACCTATTCGCGAAATAACCGATCCATCTGCGGGAGCGCCTGCCAGGCACAGCGCAATCCGTCTGGGCACACCGACACGCAGTAAACTAGGGCGCAGCCTTATGGCTGCACCCTAGTTTTCATCAAAACGAGCAAATACGCGTGCTTCACATAGTCGGCAGGTTGGCCCACCTACATTTTTCGAGTTGTTCGGCCAGCTGAACCACTAGTCAAGGCCCCTTGAACCGCAATCGAAGCTAAAATCGCCTTAATTTCGCAACCAAGCCCCATAAATCTACCTGAATCAATTCGAATAGGACGTTGCGATCGCACCTATTTGTATAGGATAAGGCCGAATAACTCAAATTATGTTGGTGAGGCATCTGAGCGGTCGGCAAAAACGCTTAGAAGCTACGAATCCGCAACTAAAGTTCATCAAAAAGGGGCAGCCGGCAGAAACCTCCCCAGCCAAAGCTGCTCCCTCAATACGACAGCTCAAAAACCCACCGTTCGCAGAAGATAAGCCGCGCCCCAATACCGTTGCCCGAAGTTTCGGGCGTATGCGGCGTCCGCTATGCCATCATGCGCGTATGGGAATCATTCTGTCACATACCACGGCACGCGCTGTATACCAAACAGCCAACTCGCTCGCAAGCTACGCGACCGGTCCCATACCTATGGAAAAGATCAGGGTGTCTGCGCCGACCACGTCCGACCTGGAAGCGGCACGAGCATGGCTCAACAGAAAGAATGTCGATTCTGAACGTATCCATGTGCTGACGTTTTCCAATAATGCCAAAAGGCACCGCAAGGGCTGCATCTGCCACTGCACGCACTATACGTTTGATGCAGAAAGCTACCTAGAACTCGAGCCGAACGTCTACATCGTCGATATCAAGCTGTGCGCGTTAGAAGCAACAGCCGACCTCAACCTTTCGGAGCTCGTTGAGTATTACTTTGAAATCTGCGGCTCCTACGCGCTTGGAACGTCCGACGAAACTCAATATCGCGAGCGCCCAGCCCTAACCAGCGTTGAAGAGCTCAGAGCCTTCTTTTCAGAGGCACCGGGGTATCGTGGATCTAATAAAGCACTTAAGGCACTTTCTTATGTACACGAAGGCTGTCGCTCCCCACTCGAAACGGCGTTTGTCATGATGCTGACAATGCCCAAGTCAATGGGTGGCTTAGCCATACGCGCTATCAAAACGGATTATCCGATCCCAGTCCCCAAAAGATACGCCGCCCTAACGCGACGGACGGTTTTCTACCTCGACGCGCTGCTCGAAAATTCGATGACCGATATCGAATACAACGGCTTTTACCACGACGAACCCGAGCAGCAATCAATTGACGAGGAGCGCCGAAACACGCTGCGAAACATGGGATATGCCGTTATCACAGTTAATCGTCATTCGTTTTTCAAACAGTCCGCTTTTAAACGGGTCATGGAAGCGATTCGCATTCGCGAGAAGATATGGCCCGGTCGACTCCCGGATAACTTCGCCATCCTGCAAGAAACTCTTCGTCAATTTGTCTTGCGGCGCTACTTCGAATACGGTCGCCGCGTCCTGGAGACACTCAAAGAAGAAGAGGCCGCCAAGCGCGAAATTGCAAGCCAATATCCGCAAGCTGATGACCCGAGCATCAACGATGTGCCCGAACCCGACGACATGCAACACGTCGGGGCCCTTGCTGAGGAAATCAATGGGGCTTGGGAATGCGACATGTTCGCAAAAATCGATGAAAACCGCACGGAAGACGACACGATTATTGATCTAATTGAGAATTCGCTCTTCTAAAGGCGATCTCTGCGGATGTCCACCTACATTTTTCGACTTATTCGGCCACCGATGTGCCAGATTGGCTGCAGCAATGCTCAATATAACTTTAGATAAAACTGATTCTGCAGGAACTCCCGTAGAGGAAGAACTGATTCTCGCGGTATTTGACACGATAAAGTACAAATATGAACAGTTCTAATGCTTCTCAAGGTGGCTTTCTTAGCATGCTAGCCGAACATCTCGAAATATGTTGGCGAGCATTGCGTCGATGTCTCCCAACCCACAGAAAATCGCAGAGGCGGCAAGCAGTCATCGAAATTAACGCAAATTGTATTGACATATGAACATACACTCATATAATCGAAAGCAAGTTATATGAGCGCATGTTCATATGAAAGGATATTGCAATGAGCATCCGCGTTGATGAAACGAAACCCGACATCGAGGCCACCGAACCCGCGATTCCCACCACCTGCTCGCCCGAGGACCTTCCCGACGAGGAGCTTCTCTACGACCTCGCCGACCTGTTCAAGGTCTTCAGCGACACCACGCGCATCAAGATCCTCTATGCCCTCATGGGCCGCGAGCTCTGCGTGGCGGACATCGCCGAAGCGACCGAAACCTCGCAGTCCGCGGTGTCGCACCAGCTGCGCACACTCAAGCAGTCGCACCTGGTTAAATTCCGGCGCGACGGGCGCAATATCCTATACTCGCTCGCCGACGACCACGTCTACACCATGCTCAACCAGGGCATGAGCCACATCTGCGAATAGCGACCAACCACGGTACCAGCGCGGCCTGCACCCAAGCCGCAAATACGGGGAAAGGAATCCACCATGAAAAAGCAGTTTAAACTCGACGAGATCGACTGCGCCAACTGCGCGCGTGAGCTTCAGGACGAGCTGGCCAAGCTCGATGGCGTCAAGTCCGTTTCGGTCAACTTTATGACCCAGAAGTTGACGCTCGAGGCCGATGACGCCGAGTTCGACGAGGTCCTCGACCGCGTTGTGGAGTTCACCGCCGACGCCGAGCCGGACTGCGAGATCATTCTCTAGCCCAGGTTTACGCCAACCCGCAAGGCCGCGCTTGCCGCGGCCTTTGCTCGCGAAATTATATGAGCGAGTGTTCATACATTCAAATGGGAGGATACGAATCATGGCCACCGCCGACCCCAAGAAGAAAAAGAAGAAGCGCAAGAAAAAAGAGTCACTCGAGCATAAGCGCAACCGCATCCTGGTAGCGCTGGGCATTTTTGCCGTGGTGTACGCCCTCGATGAGCTCGGCACCCTCACTGCCGCATTCGGCACCCCGGGCGACATCTACGCCAGCTTCGCACTGTTCCTCGTGCCTTTTTTGATTGCCGGCTACGACGTGCTCCAAAAGGCATACAACAACATCCGCCGCGGCAAGGCGTTCGACGAGAGCTTCCTCATGGCCGTCGCGACCATCGGCGCGTTTGCCATGGTGCTCTTCCCCGACACCGACCCGCACATGGCCGAAGGCGCCGCCGTCATGCTGTTCTACCAGGTCGGCGAGCTGTTCCAGGCATATGCCGTGGGCAAAAGCCGCAAGTCGATCAGCGCCATGATGGACATCGCGCCCGACTACGCTAACGTCGAGCAAGCCGACGGCACGCTCGAACAGGTCTTTCCCGATGACATCGCCGTCGGCACCGTGATTGCGGTCAAGCCCGGCGAGCGCGTGCCCATCGACGGCGTCATCGTCGAAGGCGAAACCCAGCTCGACACCGCCGCACTCACGGGCGAGTCAGTTCCCCGCCCCGCCAAGTCCGGCGACGACATCATCAGCGGTTGCATCAACATGACGGGGCTCATCCACGTGCGCACCACCAAGCCCTTTGGCGAGTCCACCGTCGCGCGCGTCCTGGAGCTCGTAGAAAACGCCAGCGAAAAGAAGGCGCGCACCGAGAACTTCATCACGCGCTTCGCCCGCGTCTACACGCCCGCCGTCACCGGCGCGGCCGCGGTACTCGCGCTCGGCGGCGGCTTGATCACCGGCGCCTGGTCCGACTGGATCCTGCGCGGCCTGACCTTCCTGGTCGTCAGCTGCCCGTGCGCGCTCGTGATCAGCGTCCCGCTGAGCTTCTTTGGCGGCATCGGCGGCGCCTCCAAGCTGGGCGTTCTCATCAAGGGCTCCAACTACCTCGAGACGCTCGCCGATGTGGACACCGTCGTCTTTGACAAGACGGGCACCCTCACCAACGGCACGTTCTCGGTCGTTGCGGTGCACCCCGAGGCTGGCTATACCGAGCAGTCGTTGCTCGAGGTCGCAGCCCTTGCGGAGTCGTTCTCCGATCACCCCATCGCGCAGTCCGTGCGTGTCGCCTACCAGGGCGAGGTCGACCCCAAGCGCGTAAGCGACTCCACCAACGACGCGGGCCATGGCGTGACGGCAACCATCGACGGCAAGCACGTCGTCGTTGGCAACGCAAAGATGCTCGCCGCGGCCGGAGTCGAAGCGCCCGATTGCGAGGTCGTCGGAACGATTCTGCATGTGCTCATTGACGGCGTGTACGCCGGCCACATCGTGATTGCAGACACCGTTAAGGCCGATGCCGAACAGACGATCCGCGACCTGCACGCCGCCGGCGTCAAGCGCACCGTCATGCTCACGGGCGACCGCGAGGAAGTGGCTGCTGCGGTGGCCAAGCAGCTCTGCCTCGACGAGTTCCACGCGCAGCTGCTGCCGGGCGACAAGGTCGAGCGTGTTGAAGCGCTGCTCGCGGCCGAAAGCGGCAAGGGCAAGCTCGCCTTTGTCGGTGACGGCATCAACGACGCACCCGTGCTCACGCGCGCCGATGTGGGCATTGCCATGGGCGCTATGGGTTCCGACGCTGCGATCGAGGCCGCCGACGTCGTGCTCATGGATGACAAGCCGTCCAACATCGCCCACGCCATCCGTGTGGCGCGCAAGACCATGGCGATTGTCTGGCAGAACATCATCTTTGCGCTGGGCGTTAAGCTGCTGATTCTAGTGCTGGCAGCACTCGGCATCGCCAACATGTGGCTTGCTGTGTTCGGCGACGTGGGCGTGGCGATCATCGCCATCCTGAACGCCATGCGCGCGATGGGTGTCAAGAACCTGTAGCGTTCGTGAGCTGTCCGGTCGGGACCGGGCTTGGTTTTGAAAACGTCCTCGCGCATGAGGCCCGTCTTTCCTGCTCCTGCGGAGCAACGGAAAGGCGGGCCTCGCGCTGCGGAATGTTTTCAAAACCAAGCCCGGTCCCGGCCTGCAGTAACGTTGCTGGCGGTTCTTAGGCATCGCTTGCTGGCGGGGTTCCTTGTCTGAGTTGGACTTTGTTGGTCGGGCCTTTGGTCCCGCTCGCTGGTTCGCGCTTTGCGCGAACTCCGCGCTGCTGGGGGTTCGTTAGGGTTCCGTTGCTGGGTCCGTTGCCCCATCTCGACCCAACATCGCCCTCAGCTTCTCGAAGCTTTCCTCGCTCAGGCAGTGCTCCATGTGGCAGCCCTCTTGCGACGCGACCTCAGCCGAAACACCCGCATCCTCCAGCAGCCCCACGAAAAAGCAGTGACGCTCCCACATTTGGCGAGCGACCTCCAGACCACGCTCCGTCAGATGAACGTCGCGCTTACCCATTTCGACATAGCCGTTGCTTTCCAGCGTCGCCATGGCCTTGGAAACGCTCGCCTTGGTTACGCCGAGGTACTCCGCGACGTCAATCGAGCGCACGATGCTCTGACGTTCCGACAGAACGTAGATCGATTCGAGATAGTCTTCTCCGGATTCACGTAGGGCCATGGGCCGCCTTTCGCGATGATTGCTAGTTAGCCGTTGGATACTTTCCACGGCTTACTTTACCGCAAAAGTTGCCCATGTCTTACTACTTTACCTAAAAGTTAGCCGTGTTTCACAAAACGTGCGGGATGAAACAAAATGGGAACACCCCGCAAGGAGTGTCCCCAGCTGCCGGCAGAAAAGGAACGTCCCCAAGTGCCGAGACGCAGCTATAACAGTCCAAAGTGCTTCGCGGCGTTGTAGATGCCGTCGTCGTCCACGGCAGTCGTCACATAGGTCGACGCAGCTTTCACCGTGTCCTGTGCGTTGCCCATGGCCACGCTCGTGCCCACGGCGGCAAACATCGACAGGTCGTTCTCGCCGTCGCCAAAGGCAATCGCCTCGCTCGCGTCGATGCCTAGGCGCTCCAACGTCGCCGCCACGCCCAGGTCCTTGCCGCCGTTGGCGGGGATAATGTCGCAGAACAGGTCGCACCAGCGCGTGGTGAGCGAATGCGACACGGCATCGGTCACGATATGCTCGTCGTCAGGGTCCACAAAGGCGCAAAACTGGTAGACCGGCGCGTCAAAGGCGTGTTCAAACGGCTCCTCGTGGTAGACGATTCCCGCGTTGCTGCCAGCCGTCACCACGCGCTCGGACAGGCGGTTCACAAACGAGTTCTCGCCCTGCATGCACAGCGAGTCGTAGCGCCCCTGCGCCACCTGGCCCACAATCACCGCGACGTCGTCCGGATCGATCGGACAGCTGCGGTAAACCCCCTCGGCATCAAAGCAGTGCTGGCCCGAAAGCGTAATGTACGCATCCCAGCCCAGGTCGAACAGCCAGTCCGGCATCTGGTAGGTCGGACGGCCCGTGGCGATCACGCACGCAATCCCCTGCTCGCGAAAGCTGTCGAGCACCTGCTGCGCCGACGCCGGAATCCGGTGGGTCCTAAAGCTCAGCAGCGTACCGTCGATATCGAAAAACGCGGCTTTGATCATCCTCGTCTACTCCTCGCCCTCGAGCTTTTCGCTCGCCTCGAGCCACGCCATCTCCAGCTCGTCCATGGCGGCGTGAGCCTCGTCGATCTTTGCCTGCTGCTCGCCGAGCGCCGTGTAGTTGGTGGGATCGACTTGGGCCATTGCTGCCTCGGCCTCCTCAACGCGGGTGCGCTGCGTCTCCATCTTGCGCTCGAGCGAGCTCACCTCGCGGCGGAGCTTCTGGCGCTCGGCGTTGGACAGGCCGTTGGGCTGACCGCTCGACTTGGGCTTTTCGGCCGCAGCTGCCGCGGCACCGGTGTCAAACATGCCGGTCTTGGCGCTCGGCGCGCCCACGGGCTCGCCCTCGGCGGTAGCGTTGCACAGGCGAAGGTACTGGTCCACGCCACCGGGCATATGCGTCAGGTGGCCGTCGAGCAGCGCCCACTGCTGGTCGGTCACGCGCTCCATCAAGAAGCGGTCGTGCGTCACCAGGATCAGCGTGCCGGGCCAGCCGTCGAGCAGATCCTCGACAATCGCCAGCATGTCGGTATCCAGGTCGTTGCCGGGCTCGTCTAGGATGAGCACGTTGGGCTCGTCCAGGATTGTCAGTAGCAGCGACAGGCGACGGCGCTGGCCGCCCGAAAGATCGCCGATGCGACTCCAGAGCTGCTGCGTCGTAAAGCCCAGACGCTCGCAGAGCTTCTCGGGCGAAGTCTCCTTGCCGTCGATGACGTAGTACTTCTTATAGTTGCTGAGCACCTCGCGGATCGTGTCGCCCATGTAGGGCTCGAGCTCCTCGAGCTGCTGCGACAGCACGCCAAAGCGCACCGTCTGGCCAATCTTCACGCGGCCGCGCGTGGGTTCAATTTTACCCTGGATCACATCGAGCAGCGTCGACTTGCCGGCGCCGTTCTCACCCAAAAGACCATAGCGGTCGCCCGCACCAATGAGCCAGGTCACGTCAGATAGCACCTGCTTGGACGCGCCGCCGGCATCCGCATAGCCGGCGTCCACGTCGACCACGTCGATAACCTGCTTGCCCAGGCGGCTCACGGCCAGGCGCTTGAGCTCCAGCTCGTCACGCACGGGCGGCACGTCGGCGATCAGCTCGCGAGCGGCATCCACGCGAAACTTGGGCTTGGTGGAGCGCGCCTGGGCGCCGCGGCTCAGCCACGCGAGCTCCTTGCGCGCCATGTTGCGACGGCGCTCCTCGGTAACCGCGGCCATGCGGTCGCGCTCCACGCGCTGCAGGATATATGCGGAGTAGCCACCCTCGAAGGGGTCGACTTGGCCGTCGTGGACCTCCCACATGCTGGTGCAGACCTCATCCAAGAACCAACGGTCGTGCGTGACCACGAGCATGGCGCCCTGACCGCGCTGCCAGCGAGCCTTAAGGTGGCGTGCAAGCCAGTTGATGGTACGCATGTCCAGATGGTTGGTGGGCTCGTCGAGCATGAGTACGTCGTAGTCGCCGATCAACAGTCGCGCGAGGTCCACGCGACGGCGTTGGCCGCCCGAAAGCTCGCCCACCGTGCCCTCCCAGGGCACATCGCTGATGAGGCCGGCCAGGATTTGGCGCGTACGCGGACTCGATGCCCACTCATACTCGGGCGCGTCGCCCACGACGGCATGATGCACGGTATCGGTGTCGACAAGTTGGTCCTTTTGGCCGAGCAGACCAATCGTGGTGCCGCGGCGATGCGTCACGCGGCCGTCGTCGGGCTCCAGCGTGCCGGCGAGCACGCTCAGCAGCGTCGACTTGCCGTCGCCGTTTTTGCCGACGATGCCAATACGGTCGCCCTCGCCCACGCCGAGCGTTACGCTATCGAAAATATGCTTGGTGGGAAACTCTAGGCTGACGGAATCGCATCCCAAAAGAATCGCCATATGCCCTGCTCCTTCGTAGAAATTCAACGTTGTCCATGATAGCAGCGAGCCCCACCCCAAACCACCACGAAGGTGTCTGTCCCCTTTGTGGTGGTCGTTTCGGTTGCAGAGCAAAAGGCGGGCCATCTCCCACAAGAGATGACCCGCCTCTCCAATCAGTCCCGCGGCAACCGTGGCCGCCGTGGGCCTCAAGCATGTCCCGGACTAGGAGAACATGCCGGTGAGGTAATCATTCAGCCGCTTATCCTTGGGCCGTTGGAAAATCTCGTCAGTCTCGTCGTACTCGACCATATCGCCCATGTAGAAGAACGCCGTGCGGTTGGACACGCGCGACGCCTGCTCCATGTTGTGCGTCACGATGACGATGGCGCGCTCGGCCACAATCGACGACATCAGGTCCTCGATCGCCAGCGTCGAGATGGGGTCGAGCGCCGAGCAGGGCTCGTCAAACAGGATCACGTCGGGGTTGAGCGCCAGCGTGCGCGCGATGCACAGACGCTGCTGCTGACCGCCCGAAAGCGCATAGGCACTCTTGTCGAGCTTGTCCTTGACCTCGTCCCACAGCGCCGCGCCGCGCAGGCTCTCCTCGACCATGCGGTCGAGCTCGTCACGGTCGGTGATGCCGTGGCGCTTAGGCGCAAACGTGATGTTGTCGCGAATGGACTTGCGGAACGGGTTGGGCTGCTGGAACACCATGCCAATGGAGCGACGCAGCTCATAGGTGTTCTCGGCCTTGGTGTTCACGTTGCGCCCGCGGTAGTTGATCTCGCCCTCCACGCGGCAGCCGCGAATCTCTCGATTCATCAGGTTGAGGCTGCGCAAGAAGGTCGACTTACCGCAGCCCGAAGGCCCGATGAGTGCCGTGATCTCACCCTTGTGAAAGTCGAGCGACGTATCGTGCAGCGCATGGTGGTCGCCATAGTACACGTTGACGTCCTTGGTGGAGAGCACGACCTCGTCGCTCACGGCCTTGCCGTTCACGCGAACGCGCTTTTCGCTCTCCCCCACGCTCGACAGGAAGTCCTGGGTCTCGGACGATGCCGCTTCGGTTGCGGGCGTTGCATTCATCTCGCTCATTCGGCCGTCATCTTCCTTGCCAGTTGCTTGCCCACGATACGGGCAACTACGTTAAACAGCAGCACGCAGATCATCAGCAGTGCCGCGGTGCCCCAGACGATCTGCTGGGCCTCGGGGCTGCCCTCGCCGTAAATCTTGTAGATGTGCACGGCGAGCGACTCACCGGGACGGAACACGTTCCAGGCGCAGGTAGGGCTCGACAGGTTAAAGCTCAAGAAGTTCAGACGCACCGGCGAGCTCATGCCCGAGGTAAAGAGCAGCGCCGCGGCCTCGCCAAACACGCGGCCGGCCGAAAGCACGATGCCGGTCACGATGGCAGGCATGGCCTCGGGGATCAGGATGTGCAGCGTGGCCTCCCAGCGAGTAAGGCCCATGGCCAGGCACGCATCGCGCTGGGCCTGTGGCACGTCCTCGAGCGCCTGCTGAATCACGCGCACCAGGATGGGAATGTTAAACATGGTGAGTGCGACGGCGCCGGAGATGATGGAGTACTTCCAGCCCAGCTGCACCGAGAACACCAGAAAGCCGAACATGCCGACGACGATGGAAGGCAGCGAGGACAGCGTCTCGATGGCGGTGGAGGCGATGTCGCGGATAGGGCCGTTCGGTGCGTACTCAACCAGGAAGACCGCGCCGCCCAGACTGATGGGCACCGAGATGACCAGAGTAATCAGCAGCAGGTAGAACGAGTCGAACAGCTGGTAGAACACGCCGCCCTGGGTTCCGTTGGCGCGCGACGGCTCCGTGAGAAAGCCCGGTTTGAACAGCGTCGAGATGCCCTCGAACAGGATGTAGGCCACCATGGAGATGACGATGAGCATGACGATGGCGACGATCGCCGTCAACACGCCCGTGGCGAAGCGGTCCTGCTTTTGGACACGCCCGAGCCTCGCCTCGTCGATGTGGATACGCGTGCTAGCCACGAGCCTTCGCCCCCTTGCGGCCGATAAGGTGGATGATCAGGATGAAGATGAGACTCATGCCCATCAGCAGCAGGCCGAGTGCCCACAGAACATCGTCCTGGGCCGAGCCCTCGGCATAGACCGCCATGGACGTGGTGAGCGTGGTGGTGATGGTGGACGCCGGCGACAGCAGCGACGTCGGCATGGCCTCGATGCCGCCAATAACCATGTGCACGGCGAGCGTCTCGCCAAAGGCACGCGTCATGCCAAGGATGACCGCGGTCATGAGCGACGGCATGGCGGACTTGAGCACCACGTGCCAGATGGTCTGCCAGCGGGTGTAGCCCAGCGCGAGCGAACCCTGGCGGTAGCTGTCGGGCACGGCACGCAAGCCGTCGACCGAAAGCGTGGTCATGGTCGGCAGGATCATGACGGCCAGCACGATGGCGCCGGGCAAGATGCCCAGACCCGTGCTCACATGGAAAACGCTCTTCATAAGGCCGACGACCACGTGGAAGCCGATCAGGCCAAAGACGACCGAGGGGATACCGGTCAAAAGCTCAATAAGCGGCTGAAAGACCTTGGAGCCAAACTTAGGGCTGATCTCGACCGCAAAGATGGCAGAGCCGATGGCGATGGGCAGCGCGATGAGCGTGGAGAGCACCATGACCGCAAACGAGGTGACAATCAGGGGCAGGGCGCCGGTGTAAGGCAGACCGTTTTCGGCTGTGTTGGCCAGGTCCCACTTGGCGCCGGTAAAGAACTCGACGACCGAAACGCCGTCCTTGAAAAAAGCCGATAGGCCCTTTTGGGCGACCATAAAGATGAGCGCGGCAACGACAAGCGTCACGAGCGCTACGCACGCGCCCGTGACGCCCAGGCCCACGTTCTCAAGGTCGCGCTTTGGCAGCTGTTTTGCCATTGCAAACCTTTCCGGGGGCGATTACTTATTTAGCGGAGACCTTGCCGCTGGCGTCCTTGACGACCTTCATGGCAGAGACGGGGATGAAGCCCTGCTCCTCGACGAGCTTGCCCTGGACGTCGTCGGAGAGCATGAACTCCAGGAAGGCCTTGGTGGCCTCGTCGGCGTCCTTGGAGCAGTACATGTGCTCGGTAGCCCAGATCTTGAAGGAGTCGTCGGTGACGTTCTTGCTCTTGGGCTCGACACCCTCGACCTTGATGGCGTTGAACTTGGAGTCATCGAAGTGCGAGAAGTCGAGGTAGGAGATGGCGTTGTCGGTACTGCCCATCTGAGTCTGGACGTCGCCGGACTTGTCGAGCTCGGCGTCGCCCTTAAAGTCGACGGCCTCGTCACCAAAGACGGCGGCCTCGAAGGTGGCGCGGGTGCCGGAGCCGGCCTTGCGGTTGAGGACGACGATCTTGGCGTCGTCGCCGCCGACCTCCTTCCAGTTGGTGATCTGGCCGGAGAAGATGCCCTTGAGCTGCTCGAGGGACAGGTCGTCGACCTTGACGTTCTTGGAGACGACGGGACCCATGCCCACGACGGCGACCTCGTGGTCGACGAGGTTCTTGACCTGATCGGCCTCGAGCTTGGTCTCGGCGAAGACGTCGGAGTTGCCGATGGTGACGGTGCCGGCGGCGACAGCGGTCAGGCCCTTGCCCGAACCGTTACCCGAGCCGGAGACGGAGACATCGGGGTTGGCGTCCATGAACTTCTCGGCAGCGGCCTCGACGAGAGCCTGGAACGAGGAGGCACCATCGTAGGTCACCTCGCCGGAGACGGACTCGGCAGCAGCGGCGCTACCCGTATCGGCGGCGTCGGATGCGCCTGCGCCGCCGCAACCAACGAGACCGAGACCGACGATGCTGGCAAGACCACCAGCGAGGCCGAGGAACTGACGACGAGAATAAGCCTGATCGAGCATGATCTTCCTTTCATACATGCGAATCGCGGGCACCCTGCCCGCTTTGCTGTTTGGAAAGATACGACCTCGATCGGGCAGCGCCCGCGCCAACTGCGGTTTCTTACGGGCATTTGATAGACCCTTACCGCAAGCTCTGCCCAGCCTTTACAAGCGGATAACAATCCAGCGCCAAACATGGCCAGCCTTTTACACCAATAAAAACAAAGTTGCGGTGAAATAGTTCCTGCTTGGCCATCAAATGGCCCATTCTAAGAACTATTCCACCGCAACTTAGATTGGGAAACCGCGAGACCTTAAAGCTCTAATTCATTCAAACGGAGGATCGCAACAATATAGATCTTGAGCGCCTGTTTAAGCTGTTCCTCGTTGGCGCACTCGTTGGGGCCGTGCATCTGGCCGCCCCATGCGGGCAGCTCAAGGCCGGTCTCCTCGGGGCCAAACGACACGGCGCGGGCAAAGTTGCGCGCATACGTGCCGCCGCCCATGGCAAAGGGCTCAGCATGCTTGCCGGTGAACTTGTTATAAGTGTCAATCAGCGCCTTCACGGCCGGATCATCGGCAGATACCGAGAACGGCACCTTCGCGCGACTCAGCTGGCACGTCACGCCAAAACGGCCCACGAGCGGCTCGAGCTGCTCGCGGATGGTATCGGCACTCGTGCTGTCGGGGAAGCGCACGTCGATGACCTGCTCGATACGGCCATCCGCCACACGGATGACGCCAGCGTTGCAGGTAAGCGGGCCAAACGCTGGGCTCGTCGCGTCGATACCCAGGCCGCGACCATAGGCATCCGCATGCACAAAGGCCAAGAACTTAACGAACTCGTGCTCGGCAGGCGTCAGCAGGCGCTCGTCGCGTGCACCAAACGCGTCCTCAGCCTCGCGCAGATACGCCACGACCAGGCCGACGGCATTGATCGTTCCCTCGGGCATCGAGGCATGACCGCCAATGCCGTGGGCGAAAATCTGCGCATGCCCGTTATCGAGCGCTGTGATCTCCAAACGATCGGCGTTCTCGACCGGCGCCGGCAGCTCATCGGCGGCAATCGCAAGTTCGCAGATGGACTGCGATGGAATGGCGTTGCTCGCCTCGGCACCGCTCCAGGACACAATGCGCCCGCCGTCGATCTTGGGGCTCACGAACGTCGCTCCAAACTGGCCCTTCTCGGCATTGCAGACCGGGAACTCGGCATCGGGCGTAAACAGAAAGTCGGGGTTCGCGTGGTTCTCCAGATAATGGTGAACGTCGGACATGCCCACTTCCTCATCGCAGCCCAGCAGCGCGCGGAAGGTGTAGCGCGGAACAATGCCGTGCTTGAGAAGGTAAGCGCCGGCGTAGAGCGACAGCACCGCCGGGCCCTTGTCGTCAATCACGCCGCGACCGAGCAGCCAGCCCTCGCGGCGCTCCATCGCGAACGGGTCGGTGTTCCAGCCAGGGCCGGCGGGAACCACGTCCACGTGGCAGATAGTCGCAAGCTGCTTGTCGCCGCGACCCGGGATATCGGCGATTCCCACATAGCCCTCGTCGTCGCTCGTCTGATAGCCGAGCTTTTGCGCAATGCCGAGCGCGCAATCGAGCGCGTCACGGACCGGG
>CABURV010000019.1 GCA_902494035.1 uncultured Collinsella sp. | reverse complement strand
GCGCCACGGCGCAGCCGCGCGCAAACTCGTCATCCGTAAAGCCATGGGCGCTCACACGGGCGTTAAAGCCGCCCAACCCCGCATAGATGGCATCGGCACCCGCGGCGATGGCCGCAAGCATCTGGTCGAGCCCGCCCGCCGGCGCCAGCAGCTCGGGCAGCGCCGTGCCGGCAGCATCCAATCCAGTCTCGTATTGTCTGCTCGGCCCCATCGTCCGAATCGCCATCGACAAACTCCTTACCAAGGTATGCATTCACTCTGAAAAATGCCGTCTTCCAGCATACACGAGGCATCGCGCGCCCCGTTTGGTTTATCGTGTAATAACTTATGTCCATCCTGCCCCGACGGCACATCCACCGTCCGGCACGACATACCTGGAGGTCAATATATGGGTCCTCGCCAACGACAGGGACGCAGCCGTTCAAAGACGCATGCCCTGCCCATAATCCTGCTCTCGTTTTTGGGCTTTCTGCTGATTGCGGGCGTGGCATTTGGCATCGGCATGGTCGGCAACGTCAACCGCTGGCTGTCCGATCTGCCCGACTACACCGACGCCAACGCGTATCTGGTGAGCGAGCCCACCGAGATCGTCGACTGCAACGGCAACAAGATCGCGAGCTTCTACACGCAAAACCGCAAGTCCATCACCAAGGACGAGGTCTCCCCCTACGTGCTGCAGGGCACCGTTGACGTCGAGGACGAGCGCTTCTACGAGCACGGCGGTATCGACCTGTGGGGTATCGCGCGTGCTGCGGTGGCAACCCTCGGCGGCGGACACGAAGGCGCCTCGACTATCACCCAGCAGCTGGTGCGCAACACCATCCTGCAGGAGGAGCAGTTCGACTCGACCATCGAGCGTAAAGTGCGCGAGGCCTACATCGCCGTCAAGATGGAGGACATGTACTCCAAAGACGAGATCCTCATGATGTACCTCAACACCATCTATTACGGTCACGGCGCCTACGGTATTGAGGCCGCCGCCGAGACCTACCTGTCCAAGAGCGCCGCCGACCTCACCCTGAGCGAGGCCGCGCTGCTCATCGGCCTTCCCAACTCGCCCTCGCAGTACGACCCCACGGTCAACCCCGACCTGGCGCTGTCCCGTCGCAACAAGGTCCTTGACAACATGTTGCGCCTGGGCCACATCACGCAGGAGGAGCACGATGCCGCACAGGCCGAGCCCATCACCCTCAACGTGACCGAAATCTCGGGCAGCGGCGTCGACGTATACTCGCAGCCCTACTTTGTCGCCTATGTTAAGCAGCTGCTGGAGCAGGAGTTCTCGACCGACGTGCTCTTTAAGGGCGGCTTGACCGTCAAGACCACCATCGACCCCACGATGCAGCAGGTGGCAGAGAATGCCGTCCGCGAGCAGCTCGACACGCTCTCGCTCGACGGCCTGGACATGGGCATGGTCGTCGTCGACCCCAAGACCGGCTACATCAAGTGCATGGTGGGCGGCTATGACTACAACGCCGACGAGAACCACGTAAACCATGCCACGGCCAAGCGTCCCGTCGGCTCCACCTTTAAGGCCTTTACGCTGGCAACTGCCATCCAAAACGGCATGAACCCCAACGTCACCCTCAACTGCAACTCGCCGCTCAAGGCCAAGGGCACCACGACCGAGGTCCAAAACTACGCCAACCATAGCTATGGCAACATCACGCTTAAGCAGGCGACGGCATACTCCTCCAACACCGGCTACATCCAGGTGGCGGAAGCCGTCGGCAACAGCAAGATCATCTCGCTCGTCAAAAAGCTCGGCATCGATCCCGCCAAGGACAACATCGAGGACGTTCCCGTCATGACGCTCGGCACCGGCTCGATCTCGCCGCTCGAGATGGCCGCCGCCTACGCGACGTTTGCCAACGGCGGCTACTATCGCCAGCCGATCGCCATCACCGAGATTGACTCTCGTACCGGTTCGGTGCTGTACCAGCACACGGACAATCCCTCACAGGTGCTTACCGAGGGCGAGGCCGCCGCGGTCACCGATGTTCTGTCCGGCGTCATGCAGGGCAGCGGTACGGGTGCTGCCGGCGCCTTGAGCGTCAACCAGCCCTATGCCGGCAAAACGGGCACCACCGACAACACCACCAACCTGTGGTTCTGCGGCTATACCCCGCAGCTGGCGTGCGCCCTGTGGACCGGCTATTCCGCAGGTGAGATCCCCATCCAAAAATACGGCACGGACCTGCTGGGCGACAGCACCAACCTGCCTGTCTTTAAGCGGTTTATGAACACCGTTCTGACCGGTACCGAGCGCGAGGAGTTTGCGACCGGAACGGCGCCCACCTACAAGAACAACAGCGTCTGGAAGTTCTACGGCACCAACAACGCCAAGAAGACGGAGAACGACGACAAGGACGAGAACGAGGACGAAGAGGAAACTACCACAACGACTACCACGACGACCACGACCACCGAGACCACGGGTGGCGACACCACCGGCGGCACCGGTACGACCGGTGGCTCGACGGGCGGCTCAACTGGTGGTTCGACCGGCGGCGATGGCGGCACGCCTACGCCTACGCCTACGCCTACTCCCGACCCCTCGCCCACGCCTGACGATACGGTCGGCTAGAAATCATCCGGCCATAAGCAACAAGGCCCCCGAGCAGCTTATTAAACTGCTCGGGGGCCTTTTAGTTTAAAGCGACCTGGTGGGCGGTCTTTATACCGGCAAACAAAAAAAGGGGGTACCGACCAACGTCGATACCCCTTACAAGCCACTATGTCACGCACACAGTGCCGAGCGCACGACCCGCACGCCTACTTGCGAGAATTGCTCAGCTTATTGATCAGCGCCTCAAGACGCTCGCCGTCCTCGGCCGTCTGGGCAATAACCAAAATCGTATCGTTGCCGGCAAGCGAGCCAAGCACATCGGGCAGCTCTGCCGCATCAACGGCGGCGGCGATGCCGGAAGCCGTGCCAGGCTGAGCCTTGATCATAACCAGATTATCGGTGCGCAGAACGCCCGTTACGAGCTCGGAAACCATACGCTGCAGGTGCAGGTCCTCTGCCAGAACATAGATGCCCTCAGGGAGCTTACGCAGCCCCATATCGGCAATATCGCGAGAGACAGTCGCCTGCGTGCAATCAAAGCCCATAGCGCGGAGCTCATCGACCAGCACGCGCTGCGTGCGGACGTCCTTATTGCGCACAATATCTCTAATGGCATCCTGGCGCCCATTGCGTTTTTTAGCCATACAAACCCTCTCTCCAAAAGATGGCGGAGACAATCAATCAGTGATTGAATAGTTTAACGCTATTTGAAGGCTTTTGTGTATAAGAACGCATTTCGAAACAATTCTATGCAAATTTGTTTCGAGATGAGCCGTTTAGGCGGTTTTTGCGCCCGTCCGGTTAAGAAAAGCTGCCAGATGCGTACACATCACGCAGCGCGCGGGCTTGGCGCTGGCGATCGGCCCAAACAACAGACCGAGCCCCCGATGGTTATCCTTGAGCGCGGCGACCATCTGACGGGTTCGAGGCGCCTCGAGCATATCACGCATACGGGCGGAACGCTCGATTGACGACACCCCATGCGGGCTCAGACACAAATTCTCGATGCAGGCGACCAGTCCGGCAAAGTAGAACTTTTGGGTTGCCAGCTTGAGCCGACCACCGCTATCTGCTTCCGAGAGTGAGTCCGTAAGCTCGTCGAGCGCCCGGGTGTCATCGGATACCTTGGCATACATGGTGGGATCAAAGGCATCTGTAAGCTTAGGTGCCGCCGCGTGGAAACAAGCGTCGCCGCATCCGGAGACGCGCTGCGCCCGCGAGAGCGAGCACGCCATAAACCCAACTGTGCGAAACGCCTTGTCGTACAAAAGGCATGCCTCAAACAGCGGACGGCTATACATCACGCCAGAGGTCTGAACGACTAGGCCGCCTAAAATCAACTGGGACAGCCCGGTCACCATCGAAGATTTGCTATCAATGGAAATATGAGCAGCATCCAAGACGCGCGAATGGCGCTCTCGATGTGCATCATAGCGGTCGAGCGACACCGTGGGGAGCACTATGTCTGCCGTAGTATCGCACGCGATATCGACCATCTTGGAAAGAGACTGCGGAGCAAACCACTCATCGGCGTTCATGGCGATGATTTGAGAGCCGCGCGAGGCAGCAAAACCGGCACGAAGACAAGCGCCGCGCTTCGCGTCCTCGACGTCAATCAAATCAATATGGATGTCCCTGTCGGCAGCAACTTGAAGCGAATGGCGCACACCGGGCGCAGCATCGCGGCAGACAACGACAATCTGCAAATCGTAGAGGTCTTGGTTCTGGATACTCTCGAGCGCACGCATCGCATAGCTGGGCGAACCTTCTACCACAAGGATCACCGAAAGTCGCGGATGCGAGCCACGTCGAACCAAGTTATCCGTCCTCTCGACAGCAGTGAATCAAACTGTCGTTCATGGTACACCCCGGCAATAAAAGCAATGAGACACCGGTTGTATTGCACGCCAAGAACAGATGTTGCACACGCGCAGCCCACAGATGACAGGTGCCGACGCACGACGCGCCGAGCCCTCCCCTAGTCGAGCACGACAAGCTCGGCGGGATCGTAATCCACGCCCATAAACGTAAGGCCGCAGGCAGGAGCCGTGGGGCCCGCAGCGGTACGGTCGCAAGCATCGATGACCTCGCGCATCCACTCGGGTTCACGGCGATGCATGCCAATCTCGACAAGCGTGCCCACGATCGTGCGGACCATCGAATGCAGAAACGCATTGCCCTCGATGGTAAACGTCAGGATGTCCTCGCCAAACGCAACCTCATGGCCAAACTCGGCACGCATCACGCAGCGATGCGTGGGCTTGCCAACGGCAGACGCCACCTTGCAAAAGCTCTTGAAGTCCTGCTCGCCCAGCAGCGCGGGACAGGCCGCAGACATCGCCTCAACATCCAATGGGTAGCGGTGCCACCACACGGCACCGCGCGAAAGCACAGGGCGCGCGTCGCGATCGGCAATACGGTACGTATACGTACGGGAACGCGCATCAAAGCGTGCAGAAAAGCCTTTACGGGCCTTGTAGACCTCGTTTATGGCGATATCTTTGGGCAGGAGGGCATCCATAGCCCTCAGCCACCTACGGCGCGTCAAAGCCAACTCAGCGTCCGTTACGGGCACGCTGATGAACTGTGCCACCGCATGCACGCCGGCATCGGTACGCCCCGCACACGTCAGGTCGATCGGGCGGCGCAGGAGCGTCTCGATAGCGCGGCGCAACTCGCCCGCAACCGTCGTCTGACCGGGCTGCTCGGCAAAGCCGCTGTAGGACGAGCCATCGTAGGCCACGCGGAAAACGAGCGTGGCATCGAGCTCAGGAATCGAATTGAAATCAGACGGCGCGGTCATGGGCGCTCCCAACAAACAGGCAATGGCATTTCGACAAAAAAAGAGGGGTACGCGAACGTACCCCTCGAATATAGCCTATGCAGACGGATTGTCTACTCAGCGGTCTCCTCAGCAGGAGCCTCCTCGGCAGCCTCGACCTTCTTGGGAGCAGCGGCCTTCTTGGGGGCCGGAGCAGCCTTCTTGGCCTTAGGCGTGCAAGGCTCGGTGACGAGCTCCATGATAACGATGGGAGCGTTGTCGCCCTTGCGGTTACCGAGCTTCATGATGCGGGTGTAACCGCCGTTGCGGTCCTGCCACATACCCTGGGCAGCCTTGTCGAAAATCTCGGCAACGAGCTGCTTATCGCCGAGCTTGGCGATAGCCAGACGACGAGAGTGCAGGTCGCCCTTCTTGGCCCAGGTGATGATCGGATCGACGACCGAACGCAGCGCCTTAGCGCGGGTCTCGGTGGTCTTGATGCGGTCGTTCTCGAAGAGGGCCTTAGCAAGGCTCTTCTTCATGGCCTTGGTGTGGCTCGCATCGGTGCCGAGCTTCAGGCCCTTCTTAACGTTGTGACGCATGGTCTAGTTTCTCCTCAAATATGCGAAGCATTAAGCCTTCAGGCTCAGGCCCATGGACTCAAGCTTGTCCTTCACTTCCTCGATCGACTTAACACCGAAGTTACGGATGTTGAGCAGATCGTTCTCCGAGAACTCAACGAGCTGACGGACCGAGTGAATGCTGGCGCGCTTAAGGCAGTTGTAGGAACGGACGGAAAGGTCCAAATCCTCGATTTGCTTGTCCAGCTCGGCGTTGTCGTTGGTGACCTCGGGAGCGAAGATCGAAGCCTCCTCCTCGACCTCGGGGGTCTCGGCAAGGTTCATAAAGGCGGCCATATGCTGGTTGATGATATTGGCAGCCTGGACCACGGCGTCGCGCGGGGCGATGGAGCCGTTGGTCTCGATCTCGAGGACAAGGCGGTCGTAGTCGGTGTGCTGACCGACACGGCAAGCCTCAACGAGCTTGGCGCAACGGGAAACCGGCGAGTACAGCGAGTCGACGTGGATCACACCGATGGGATCGTTGTCGCGCTTGTTGGCCTCGCCAGAAACATAGCCGCGGCCATAGCCGATGCGCATGCTCATGGTGAGATGGCCACCCTCGGTGAGCGTAGCAATGTGCTGCTCGGGGTTGACCAGCTCAAACTCGGACGGAATAAAGAAGTCCGCACCGGTGACCTCGCAGGGGCCGTCAACCGAAATGGTGGCGGTCGCCTCGTCGGTCGTGCCGAGAGCCCTGAAGACAAGACCCTTGACATTCAGGACGATGTCGGTGACATCCTCGACCATGTTAGGGATGGTCATGAACTCGTGCTGCGCGCCATCGATCTGAATAGCCTCGACGGCGGCACCCTCGAGCGAGGACAGAAGAACGCGACGAAGCGAGTTACCCAGCGTATCGCCGTAGCCACGCTCGAGCGGCTCGACGGAGACACGAGCAGACGTCTCGTTGATCTCTTCGACCTGAACCTGAGGCCTAATGAATTCTGACATGTATTACCTCCAGCCTCAGCAGCCCGGATGGACTACTTAGAGTAGAGCTCGACGATGAGCTGCTCGTTGATATCACCACTGATCTGCTCACGCGTCGGCAGAGCGAGCACGTTACCAGACAGCTTCTCGATATCGACCTCGAGCCATCCAGGGACCTCAAAGCGCTCGGAGGAAATCAGGGCCTCCTTGATGGGGAGGAGGTCACGGAACTTCTCGCCGACAGCGACGACGTCGCCGGCCTTGACGCGGTAGGACGGGATGTCCACGCGCTTGCCGTTCACGGTGAAGTGACCGTGACGGACGGACTGACGAGCCTCTTTGCGGGTGCGGGCGAAGCCAAGACGGAAGACGACGTTGTCGAGGCGAGACTCAAGGATGATCATGAGGTTCTCACCGGTGACGCCGTTCATCTTACGGGCCTTGTTGAAGTAGCCGTGGAACTGCTTCTCCAGAACGCCATAAATAAACTTGACCTTCTGCTTCTCGCGCAGCTGCATGCCGTACTCAGATTCCTTGCGACGGCGCTTGGGCTGACGGATAGATTCCTTCTTGCTGCTGTAACCGAGCTCAGCGGGATCGATCCCGAGCTGACGGCAGCGCTTAAGAACAGGAGTCCTGTCGATTGCCATATTGATACGATCCTTTCAGTTACACGCGGCGACGCTTCTTGGGGCGGCAGCCGTTGTGCGGAATGGGGGTCTTGTCCTGGATGCTCGAGACCTCGAGGCCAGCAGCCTGGAGGGAGCGGATGGCGGTCTCACGACCGGAGCCGGGGCCCTTGACGAAGACGGAAACCTTCTTCATACCGTGCTCCATGGCCTGCTTGGCAGCAGCCTCGGCAGCCATCTGGGCAGCGAACGGCGTGGACTTACGGGAGCCCTTGAAGCCCACCTGGCCAGCCGACTTCCAGGAAATGACATTGCCCTGGGGATCGGTGATCGAAACGATCGTGTTGTTGAACGTAGAACGAATGTGAGCCTGGCCCACGGAAATGTTCTTACGGTCCGCGCGCTTCAGACGGGCAGCGCGAACGTTCTTCTTAGCAGTAGCCATCTATCTAGCGCTCCTTATTTCTTCTTCTTAGCACCGATCTGACGCTTCGGGCCCTTGCGGGTACGAGCGTTAGTGTGGGTGCGCTGGCCGCGGACCGGGAGGCCCTTGCGGTGACGAAGGCCGCGGTTGCAGCCGATGTCCATAAGGCGCTTGACGTTCTGGTTGCGCTCACGGCGGAGGTCGCCCTCAACCATGATCTGGTTCTTATCGATATAATCGCGGATGGCGTTAACCTCATCCTCGGTGAGGTCCTTAACGCGCGTATCCACGTTAACGTTGCACTCGACGCAAATCTTCGTCGCAGTGGTGCGGCCGATGCCGTAAATGTAGGTCAGACCGATCTCAACGCGCTTCTCACGCGGGAGGTCGACACCATTAATACGGGCCAACGTAGTCTCCTCTCTTAACCCTGACGCTGCTTATGACGGGGGTTCTCGCAAATGACGAGGACCTTGCCATGGCGCCTAATGATTTTGCACTTATCGCACATCTTCTTGACCGAAGGACGTACCTTCATCGTTCTTCCTTTCGGTAGCGCTCAAACTACTTCCCTACTATCTACTCGCCCAGCCGCAGGCGTTTAAAACTATGGCTGGTCTTCACACACAATCCGACCGTAGGTTGAGCTAAGCCTGCAGTCGGAAATGGAGTGCGTGTATGCGTGCCGCTATTTGTAGCGATAGGTGATGCGGCCGCGGGTCAGGTCGTACGGGGAAAGCTCCACGACAACCCTGTCACCGGGGAGAATACGGATGTAATTCATTCGGATCTTGCCAGAAATGTTGCACAGAACCGAATGACCGTTCTCGAGCTCGACCTTAAACATGGCGTTGGGCAACGGTTCCTTTACCGTACCCTCGAGCTCAATTGCGTCTTCCTTCTTCACAAGCAATCATCTTTCTCTAGAAAACGACAGCGATTGAGTATTCTACAACACGTATGCACGCATCGTAATAACTTCGTAATGGCTCCACAACTAAGTGGAACTTGTTACATTTGAAATGTAAAACAAAGCCGTTCCCTGATGCCCAAGATCGCCTTGAAATGAGAAGGCATAGACCTTGGGGTCATGCCTTCGAAATTGAAAGGCGAGGTTGGGCATCAGGGGGCGGCGACTTTTACATTTCACCGCCTTGCAAGGAGCACCAAGCACCTTGCGCATCCGTGGTGAGAATCACCGGGCCGTCATTGGTAATGGCGACGGTGTTCTCGTAGTGCGCGGCGGGCAGGTGGTCGTTGGTCGTGACGATCCAACCGTCGGAGCCCGTGCTCACATGGTTGGAACCCATCGTAACCATCGGCTCGATGGCAATGACCATGCCGGCCTGGAGGCGAACGCCCCTCCCCTTCTTTCCATAGTTAGGAACGTTGGGGTCCTCGTGCATCACGCGGCCAATGCCATGGCCCACATAATCGCGAAGCACGCCGTAACCGTGAGACTCGGCGAGGGACTGAACGGCATAACCGACGTCCCCGATATGGTTACCGGGAACAGCCTGCTCGATGGCAGCCTTAAGGCAATCGCGCGTGATCTCGCACAAAGCCTTGGCTTCGGGCGTGGGGGTGCCGACGAAAAACGTCCAAGCGTTATCGCCGACCCAACCGTCGACAACGGCTCCCGTATCGATGGAGATGATATCGCCATCGCGCAGGATCATGTCGGGGTTGGGAATACCGTGTACCACGGCATCGTTAATCGATGCGCAAATGGTTCCGGGAAACCCGCCGTAACCCTTAAAGGCTGGGATGCCACCATGCATGCGGATAATCTGCTCCGCGAGCTGATCGAGCTCAAAAGTCGAAACGCCGGGGCGCACCATGGCTCCAACGTGGCGGAGCGCCATCTTAGATAGCGCTCCTGCCTTCTTCATCTGCTCGATTTGCGTTGCAGACTTAATCTTGATCATAGACCGAGAGCCTCTTTGACATCCCCGTACACGGTCTCGCGAGCCTGGTCACCGTTGACCGACTTGAGCAGACCCTGGCCACGATAGTAGTCGACGAGCGGGCTCGTGGACTTCTCGTAGACGTCGAGACGGTTCTTGATGGTCTCGGGCTTGTCGTCGTCGCGCTGATACATCTCGCCGCCACACTTGGGGCAGGTAGCATCGGCAGCGGTGCCGGTGTAACCGCAGGCGCGGCAGGTGCGACGCGAAGACAGACGATCGATAATGACCTCGGGGGCCACATCGACCAGAAGGGCGCAGTCGATCTCGCGACCCATGGCGGAGAGCTCGGAATCGAGCGTCACGGCCTGGGCGGTGTTGCGCGGGAAGCCGTCGAGGATGAAGCCCTGCTGGGCGTCATCGGCGGCAAGGCGCTCCTTGACAAGGTCGATCACGAGCTGATCGGGAACGAGCTCGCCAGCGTCCATGTACTTCTTAGCCTGAATACCAAGCTCGGTGCCACCCTTGACGGCAGCACGCAGCAGGTCGCCCGTGGAAATGTGAGCGACGCCAAACTCGGCGACGAGCTCCTGTGCGACGGTACCCTTACCGGCACCCGGAGCTCCGAGCAATACGAGGTTCATGAGCAATCCTCCTCTAGCCTATTTAAAGAATCCATCGTAATCATACATCTTGATCTGGCCTTCGAGCTTATCGACCGTGTCGAGCACGACGCCGACCATGATGAGGATGGACGTGCCGCCAAATGCCTGGATCAGCTGGTTACCCGTAAAGGAGAAGATGATCGAAGGCACGATGGCGATGAGCGCCAAAAAGACAGCGCTGGGAAGCGTAATCTTGTTGAGCGCGTTCTTGATGTAGGCCGCGGTAGCCCTACCCGGACGCACGCCCGGAATAAAGCCGCCCTGCTTCTTAAGGTTGTCGGCCGTGTCATCGGGGTTGAACACCATGGAGGTGTAGAAGTACGCGAAAAACACGATGAGGACAACGTTAAGCACCCAGTTGAGCCAGCCGCGCGAAAGCGCAGAGGCAACTGCCTGAATCCAGCCGATGCCGGGGAAGAACACGGCAATCTGAGCCGGGAAGTACAGCAGCGCCGAAGCGAAGATGATTGGCACGACACCCGCGGTGTTGACCTTGATGGGCAGGTAGGTGGTCTGACCACCCATCATGCGACGGCCCACGACGCGCTTAGCGTAGGAGACCGGGATGCGGCGCTGGCCGCGCTCAAGGAAAACAATCAGCGGGATAACCAGCAGGATGATGGCGCAGATGATCACCATGGTGATGATGCCACCGGCATTGCCCTCGGTGCTGGAGAAGATAGCCTGCGGCAGACCGGCCATGATGTTCGCAAAGATGATCAGCGACATGCCATTGCCGATACCGCGCTGTGTGATGAGCTCACCAATCCACATGATCAGCATGGCGCCCGCAGTGAGCGTGCCGACGATCATGAGGTCGAAGATGATCTCGGGAGCGCCGGCGCCATTGAAGCTGATGCCGAAGCTCTTAAAGAGGAAGAGGTAACCCACGGAGTTGAGGATTGCCAGAGCAAGGGTGAGGTAACGCGAATACTGCGTAATCTTGGTCTGACCGACCTCGCCCTCGCGGGCAAGCTCATGCAGGGAAGGCACAACGGCCTGGAGCATCTGGAGGATGATCGAGCTGGTGATGTAAGGCATGATGCCCAGCGAAAACACCGACACATAGCTCAACGCGCCGCCAGAGAAAAGATTCAGGAGGGCCATAGCACCTGCGGCGACCGAATTGTTATCGGTCGAGAAAAGGCCCAGCATCCCCTGGAAGGGAATGCCGGGCACAGGAACGTGCGCACCAATGCGGTACACGACGAGCATAGCTATGGTAAAAAGAATCTTTTCGCGCAATTCTTTGATGCGGAAAGCATTCTTAAGACCATTTAGCACGGCAGCTCGACCTTTCCGCCGGCGGCCTCGATCTTGGCCTGCGCAGAAGCGCTGACCTTGTCGACCTTGACCGTGAACTTCTTGGTGAGCTCACCATTGCCGAGCACCTTGACGGGCTCGAACTCGCTCTTGGTGATGCGAGCGGCCTTAAGAGCGGCACCGTCGATCACAGCGCCGTCCTCGAACTTACGCTCGAGACGCTCAACGTTAACAGCGGTGTACTCGATACGACGGGGGTTACGGAAGCCCGGAAGCTTGGGCAGGCGCATAGCCAGCGGAGTCTGGCCACCCTCGAAGCCGGCACCCTTGGTGCCGCCAGAGCGGGAACCCTGGCCCTTCTGACCGCGGCCAGAAGTGGTGCCGTGACCCGAAGAATTGCCACGGCCGACGCGCTTGCGGTTCTTGGTGGAACCGGGCGCGGGAGTAAGATCGTGAAGCTGCATTTGCTACTCCTCTACAATCTCGACAAGGTGCTTGACCTTGAAGATCATGCCGCGGACGGACTCGTTGTCAGCAATCTCGCGAACCTCGCGGATCCTGTGGAGACCGAGGGCACGGACAGTACGGACCTGGTCCTGCTTGCAACCGTTGGTGCTGCGGACCTGCTTGATCTTGATGGTGTCAGCCATGCTTAGTTCTCCTTACCGACGAACATCTCGGAGACCGTCAGGCCACGGCGAGCCGCGACGTCCTCAGGGCTGGAGAGCTCCTTGAGGCCCTCGACGGCAGCCTTGATGATGTTGAGGCCGTTGTCGGTACCGAGGGACTTGGACAGGACGTTCTTGATGCCAGCAAGCTCAAAGAGGGGACGCACAGCGCCGCCGGCGATAACGCCGGTACCCTCGACAGCGGGCTTGATGATGATGCGGCCGGCACCAAAGTGGCCGAGAACCTCGTGCGGGATGGTGCCCTGCTCGGTCACCGGCACGTGGAACATGTTCTTCTTGGCATCGAGAGATGCCTTGGAGATGGCCATGGGCACCTCAGCGGACTTGCCCATGCCAACGCCGACGTTGCCCTTGCCGTCGCCAACGACGACGAGAGCGACGAGGCTCATGCGACGACCACCCTTGACGGTCTTCGACACGCGGTTGATGTAAACGACGCGCTCCTCGAACTCGGAGGCCTCGCGCTGCTGCTTCTGATTACGAGCCATGTGCTACATACCTCCTAGAACTCGAGACCGGCGGCACGAGCACCGTCGGCGAGGGCCTTGACGCGGCCATGGTAGATACGGCCACCGCGATCGAAGGCGACCTTGGTGATGCCGGCCTCGATGGCGCGCTTGCCAACGAGCTGACCGACCTTCTCCGCAGCCTCCTTGTTCGAGGTGTGGGTGCCCTTGAACTCGGCCTCGAGGGTCGAGGCAGAGACGAGCGTCAGGCTGGAGCCCTTGCTGTCGTCGATGATCTGGGCATAGATGTTGGCGTTAGTACGGGTCACGCGAAGACGCGGACGCTCGGAGGTACCCGAGACCTTGCCGCGAACACGACGCTGACGACGCTTGAGGCCTTCCAGCTTCGCCTTATGCTTGTTCATACGTAAACTCCTAAAAAGGTTGATCTTGCCAGCACCTGACGGGGTGCTGGTCTTATGCGAGTGAGTCGGTTACGACTACTTGGCGGCCTTACCCAGCTTGCGGCGGATGTGCTCGCCAACGTAGTGGATACCCTTGCCCTTGTAAGGCTCGGGAGGACGATGGCCGCGGATCTCAGCGGCGATCTGACCGACCTGCTGCTTGTTGATACCCTTGACGTTCACGTGGGTGTTGTCGGGAACCTCGAAGGTGATGCCCTCGGGAGCCTCGACGATCACGGGGTGCGAGAAGCCCAGGGAGAACTCGAGGTTCTTGCCCTTCTGCTGCACGCGGTAACCGACGCCGGCGAGCTCGAGCTTCTTCTCGAAGCCCTCGGAAACGCCAACAACCATGTTGTGGATGAGGGCGCGGGTGAGGCCGTGGCGGGCACGGGTCTCACGCTCGTCGTCGGGACGGGAAACGGTGAGAACATTGTCCTCGACGTTGATAGCGAGCTTCTCAAAGACATCGAGCTCGAGCTGGCCCTTGGGGCCCTTGACGACAACGTTGTTGCCGTTGACTGCCACTTCGACTCCGGCGGGAATCTGGACAGGCTTATTACCGATACGAGACACGGTGATCTCCTTTCCTTCTACCTACCGAGCGAATTACCAGACGTAAGCGATGATCTCGCCGCCGACGTTGTGCTTGCGAGCATCGCGGTCGGTCATGACGCCATGGCTGGTGGAAATAATGGCGGTACCAAGGCCACCGCGGACGCGGGGCATGTCGGCAACGCCGGTGTACTTACGCAGGCCCGGCTTGGAAATGCGGCGGATGCCGTTGATGACCTTAGCCTTCTTGGGACCATACTTAAGCGTGATGTGCAGAGTCTTCTGGGGAACGGTGTCCTCGACATCGTAGCCCTCGATGTAGCCCTCCTCGTGCAGAACACGAGCGATCTCGACGAGCTTCTTGCTGCTCGGCATGGAGACCGTGGCCTTGTTCACAGAGTTAGCGTTACGGATGCGCGTAAGCATATCTGCGATCGGGTCTGTAAGGTTCATACAGATTCTCCTTCGTTCTTGATGAACACGTGCTCTTGGTTCTTCACCGCCCTTAACGGCAAAGCCTTTTTAGCGCGTTTTCCCTGTTCCAAACGGATGCTTGAAACGCTGGTAGTGACTTACCAGCTGGCCTTCTTAACGCCGGGAAGCTCGCCCTTGAGTGCAAGCTCACGGAAGCAGACACGGCACAGGCCGAACTTGCGGTACACAGAGTGCGGACGGCCGCAGCGCTGGCAGCGCGTGTACTCACGAGTAGAGAACTTCTGCTTGCGATTGCACTTGACGATCATCGATGTCTTAGCCACTTATATCCTCCTCACATAGAGTATTGTTCGCCCCAAGCGCCGCCCCCTTGTGGGAACGGCGCTTATAGGGCAGGTGAACCTATTTCTTGAACGGGAAACCGAAGGCGTCCAGAAGGGCCTTGGCCTCCTCATCGGTGTTGGCGGTGGTCACGAAAGTGATGTCCATACCACGCTGGTGATCGACGGAGTCGAAGTCGATCTCGGGGAAGATGAGCTGCTCGGTGACGCCCATGGAGAAGTTACCACGGCCGTCGAAGCTCTTGGCGGAGATGCCGCGGAAGTCGCGGATACGGGGGATCGCGACGGAGGTCAGACGATCGAAGAACTCCCACATACGGTCGCCACGCAGGGTAACCTTGCAGCCGATCGGCATACCAGCGCGCAGGCGGAAGGTAGCGATGGACTTGCGGGCACGGGTGATCATCGGCTGCTGGCCGGTGATGGCGCGCAGGTCGCGCACGGCACCGTCGATGGCCTTGGAATCGGTAGCGGCCTCGCCGACACCCATGTTCACGACGATCTTCTCAAACTTGGGGATCATCATGACGTTCTCGTACTGGAACTTGTCCTGAAGCTGCTGCTTGACCTCGTTGTTGTACTTGGTCTTCAGACGCGGCACATACTTCTCTTCTGCCATTGTTCACTCCTTCTTGGGGTTTTAAGCACGGGGCGTGGCCACGATGGGTTGTCCTCGTGCCTCCTGGCTGCATCCGCGCCGCTCATGGCATTTCGCGGTTTGGACTCGACGCAGCAGGAGCCGACAAAACAATCGGTACTATACGCGCATTGGGTGCGTATTTCCAGAAAAACCTCGTCTGCCTGCACAACTCCACAACTCCCCCGCACATAGTGATCCCCAAAAAGCAGTTGCGGTGAAATAGGGACTGTTGGGCGGCCTAACAGGCTTAAACAATCCGTATTTCACCGCAACTTATTGGTGGGGATGCGATTAGCGCTTGCGGGGGACGAGCTTGGTGCGGCGCAGGTGGATCATCTCGGCGGCTATGGAGATGGCGATCTCCTCGGGGTCCTCGGCCTGAATGGCAACGCCGATCGGCAGGTGCAGCTCGTCGATCCGCTCCTGCGTAAAGCCCTCCTGCTCCAGGCGGGCGCGCACAAAGGCCGTCTTGCGGCGCGAGCCTAAGCAGCCCAGATAGGCGGGCTTGGCGCGCATGGCCTGAATCACCACGTCGATATCGGACTTGTGACCCGCCGTGGCGGCGACCACCAGGTCGCGCGGGCCGATGGGACACAGCTCGCTCAGGTTCTTGTAGTCGACCAGACGACGGTCGTAGACGCCGGGCACCCAATCGGGGGTCAGCGTGCCGGGGCGGTCATCGCACGCCACGACGGCAAAGCCCGCCGCCGTGAGCACGCGCGCCGTCGCAGCGCCCACGTGGCCGCAGCCAAAGATATAAGTCAGGCCCTCGGGGCAGAGCGTCTCGATGTGCGCCGGGGGAATCTCGGAGGCCGCGTTGGTGTAGGTGACCTTACTCCCCTCCTCCACCAGCGAAAGCCCGGGACAGCCCGCAATGGTGCGGCGCGATTCCTCGCCATGGTACTCGGCCACATCGCCCTCGAGCGCGCTTACGACAAACGGCTCAAAGTCGATGACGAAGTCGCCGATGCGCCGAAAGGCCAAGACGTCGGCAATTTCCTGGAACAACGGTGCCTGGGTCGCATCCAGATGCAGGTAGCACAGGCAGATGGCTCCGCCGCAGATCATGCCGGTATCGGAGTTCTCGCCGCCCATGGTGTAGCGGACCAGACGCGACTGACCCGCGCTCAGGAGCTCGCGCGCCTCGTCCAGCGCAAAGAGCTCAATCTTGCCGCCGCCGATGGTGCCCGCCTGGCTGCCATCGGCAAAGACGGCCATCCATGCGCCCACACCGCGCGGTGACGACCCTGCCGTGCCGGCAACTACCACCAACTCGCACGTCTTACCGGCCTTCAGAGCGCCAAGCGCAGCATTCACCACATCGAGCTTTTCCATTGCAATTTCCTATCCCTGGAATACACCGGTGAGCATAGCGAGTGCCTCGAGCACGCCGCCGCCGACCGACGTCGCCTTGTCCGAAATGTAGTTGATATAGCTGGCATCGCCGCGCGGATCGACATCGGCGCATTTAAAGCCCTCAGTCACCTGCACGCCGTTCGCCAAAAGCCCGCGCAGACAGCCATCGATCTGCGTGCACATGGGCGTATCGCCCGCATAGCCAATCACGTCTCCGGCGCTCACGATGTCGCCGATTGCGCGGTCGGACCGAAACACGCCGGCGGCGGGGCTGTGGATAACGCGCTCTTTACCATAGCCGGCGATAATGCCTGGCACGCCCGTGTTGGGCTGGGGCGAACCTTGGGTAATGACACGGCCGAGAAAATGCCCGCGCATGGTCTCGACCACGGCATCGCAGTCAACCGGCGCGGTAAAGCCCGGCCCCACGGCGATGACGGCAGGCGCCATGTCGCGCGTGGTGCCCAAGTTGCGCTTAGCCAGAATCGCGTCGACCACGGCAGCGGGTTTCAGCTCGCCGAGCATCTTGGCCTGGGGGTCCACCACAACGGCGACGTCTCCGGCCTCGGTAATCGCAAGTGCCTCTGCCGGCGTCTGTGCCAAGCGAGCGCGAATACCCTCGACCTCGACCTCGCCCAGACGAATGGCCTCGCAAAAACTGATCGTGCGGCGGATGCACGTGGGAACCGCGATATCGGCCATAACGACCGACACGCCGGCGCGCACCAAGCGAGCGGCGACGCCCGTGGCGATATCGCCGGCGCCGCGAACATAAACGAGCATTCCCGGGGCACCTCCCTGTGCTACGGTTTGAGCAGAGCAAAAGCGGTTCGACCGCTACTCTGATGATTATTTATTATCACAGTATTATACGGCGGTGAACAGATGGAAACGACGAGCGGAAACCTTGCCTCCGCGCTCAAGATCGAGCCGGGCATTACCGCAATTATCGGCAGTGGCGGCAAGTCGACATTGCTGCGTGCGTTGGGTCTCGAGCTCATGCGCGCCGGCGGCAGGGTGCTTCTCTGTACCACCACGCACATGTTTCCCGTCGCCGGCGTACCATGGGACGGGTCGAATCGTCGCCTGGACGCCGCGCCTTGGAAGCCGGGGGCCCTGCATGTTCCCGGCTGCACCTGCGAGGCATGCGCGGGCATGAACCGCGGAAGTATCTGCCAGGCGGGTGTTTTGGGCCCGGAGACAGGCAAGCTCTCCGCCCCCGTTGAGCCGCTCAACGAGCTGGCGCAGCGCTTTGACTATGTATTGGCCGAGGCAGATGGCAGCAAGCGACTCCCGCTCAAGGCGCATGCCGCCTGGGAGCCGGTAATTCCCTCCGGCACGGCCAACGTCATCTGGCTCGTCGGCGCCTCGGGACTCAGCAAGCCCATCAACGAAGCCGTCCACCGCCCCGAGCTCTTTTGCGAGCGTTGCGGCTGCGAGCTCACCGACATCGCCACGCCCGAGCGCGTCGCCCAGGTGCTCAATGCCGAGATGCGGATGCTGAACCTCAACAATGCCCGCATCATGCTCAACCAAGTCGACACGCTCAGCGACCCCACGATGGCAGATCGCTTCGAGGCAGCCCTCAACCGCCCCCTCATCGCCACCAGCCTCAAGTAGCCGGCCCCATCTCGTCAGTTGCGGTGAAATACGGACTGTTTGGCCGCCTGACGGCCGCAAACAGTCCGTATTTCACCGCAACTGCGGAGGGGACACGGCATCTTTGCTGCTAGCGGGGCACGTAGCGACCGGGCTGGGCTCCGGTAGGCTCGCCGTCGCGTGCCGCCAGCACGCCGTTCACAAACACGGCCTTGGCGCGGCCATGTGCCTCAAAGCCTTCGAGCGGCGTGTAGTCCACAGCCTGATGCTGTGTCGCGGCGCGAATGGTCCAGCACGCCTGGGGATCCCACACGCACACGTCGGCATCGGCACCCTCGGCAAGACAGCCCTTGCGTGGATACATGCCAAAAACGCGCGCCGGGTTCTCGCTCATCAAGCGGCACAGATCCTCGGGACCCAGCTGTCCCTCAAAGCTCGTGGCAATCGCGACGGGACGATGCTCCACGCCGGGCCCGCCGTTGGGAATCGCGCGGAAATCGTCGCGCCCGCGGTCCTTTTGCCCGTGCAGGTTAAAGCTGCAGTGGTCGGTCGCAATCGTATCGATCTCGCCGGCCACAAGCGCCTCGCGCAGCGCGGCACGGTCACCGGCATGGCGCAGCGGCGGGCTCATCACATACTTGGCGCCCGCAAAGCCGTCCTCGCCCTGCTCCAGATAACAGGTGTCGTCGAGCATCAGATACTGGGGGCAGGTCTCGACATAGATATCCTTCTGCCCGCGCGCTTTGGCAGCGCGAATGGCCTCGAGCCCCAGCTTGGTCGAAAGGTGCACCACGTTGACCGGAGCGTCCCCGGCCAGGTGCGCCAGATACAGCAGGCGGCTCACGGCTTCGGCCTCACACACGTCCGGGCGGCTGAGCGCATGCCCCTCGGGCCCATGAATCCCCTGCTCGTACACGCGCTTCTGCAGCTCATTCACCAGCGTACCGTTCTCGCAATGCACGCACAGTATGCCGCCAATACGCTTGAGCTCCTCGAGCACCTCGAGCGTCTCGGCATCGTCCAGGCGCAAATGATCGTAGGCAAAGTAGGTCTTAAACGACGATACGCCCGCCTCGCGCATGGCCGAAAGATCGGCGCGGTTGCGCTCATTCCACTCGGCGAGTGCCATATGAAAAGCGTAGTTGGCCGTGCAGGTTCCGTCGGCGCGGCGATGCCACTCGGCCAAGGCATCGGGCATGGTCACGCCGCGATCGGCCGTCGCGTAGTCCACAATGGTCGTCGTGCCGCCGCAGGCAGCCGCGCGCGTGCCGGTCTCAAAGCTATCGGCTGTCCAATCCATGCCAGTCCAGCACTGCATGTGCGTGTGGCCGTCGATAAAGCCGGGGAACACCCAACAGTCCGTGGCGTCCTGGACGGTATCGTCCTCGCCCGGCTCAATCGCCGCGGCAATCCGCACGATCTTGTCGCCCTCCATGGCAAGATCGGCGCGGCGAAGCCCCTGTGGCGTCACGAGCGCGCCGTTTTTGATGATGATCATGTTGCTCCTTATCGATTCATACAGTTGGCCACGCGATCAAAATACGAGCAGGCCGCGATATGCTCCGCTATGCGTCGCTGTCCCTTGGCGGTATCGACATCCCACAGCTCGTAGGCACGCGCTTCGATCAGCGCAACGTCGACGCGACCTTTGAGAATCGAGCCCCCGCCGTCCTTGCCCTCAAGACGCATGAGTGCATCGAATAGTTCCGCCGGAAAGAGCACCGGACTCGAAGGCTCACCGTTGCACGCCAAGCGCACCGGATGTTTGCGGCCACACTCGTCAAACGCGTGAACCAAAGCCTCAAAAGAATCCGAACTCACGAGCGGCTGGTCGCCCGGCAAAAAGAGGCAGCCTTTCCAGTTGCGTTCGACTCCCCACGAAAGGCCCGCACGGACGCTTTCGCTGCGCAGCTCGCCATCGTGCAGCACGCACGGGCAATGTTTGTCCTCGCAAATCCGGGCGACCTCGGGCCAACGCGTCGAAACCACAACGTCAAAGCCCCGGGGAACCGAATCGATGGTCCGGGCAATCAGCGGCTCGCCATAGATATCGGCAAGCATCTTGTTAGAGCCAAACCGCTTGCCCTCGCCCGAAGCCATAATGACGCATCCAAGTTTCATGGTGATACCTCCCCTGAAACCATCGTACCCATAACTCGCGCCGCGGGCATCCACATCGAAAGCGCTTATCCCGCACGCCCGCGATGCAAAAAAGGGGCACCCCGCCGGTTGGCAGAGCGCCCCCTTTACATGGCTTACCTCAACCCGGCTTTAGGCCTGGAGCCAACGGGCGGTGTTGCGCTCGTCGAGGGCCTTGAGGGTAGCGGCGGGATCGGCAACCTTCTGCAGGAACATCATGGCTGCGATGGCGTACGGCTTGTAGCTGGCCTCCTTGTACATGCCCACGCGGTGCATGTCGAAGACGTCGGCGTTGACCTCGCCGTGCTCGCAGGAGACACCGGAGATGTCGGCGGGCAGCGGGTGCATAAAGATGGTGTCCTGGCCGTTGGCAGTCTTCTCCATGAGCTCGGTCGTGGAGCACCAGTCCTGATGGGTGGCGTTCTGGGCGAGCAGCTCCTTCTCGAGCGCTGCGATGCCGGCGTCGTCGCCCTCGGCGTACAGGTTGGTACGCTTTTCCATGGCGGCAAACGGAGCCCAGCTCTTGGGGATCACGATGTCGGCGCCCTCGAAGGCCTCGGCCATGGTGTTGACCTGCTTAAAGGTGGTGCCGGACTCGGCGGCATAGCCGCGGGCGCGCTCGACGACCTCGGGCATGAGGTCGTAGCCCTCGGGGTGAGCCAGGGTGACGTCCATGCCAAAGCGGGGCAGCAGGCTGATCAGCGACTGCGGGCAGGACAGCGGCTTGCCGTAAGAGGGCGAATAGGCCCAGGTGACGGCAACCTTCTTGCCCTTGAGGTTCTCGAGGCCGCCAAACTCGTTGATAAGGTAGAGCATGTCGGCAGAGGACTGCGTGGGGTGATCGGAGTCGGACTGCAGGGAGATGAGCGTGGGACGGTGATCCAGAACGCCATCCTCGTAAGCCCGCTGGACAGACTCGGAGACCTCGGCCATGTAGGCGTCGCCCTTGCCGATGTACATGTCGTCGCGGATGCCGATGACGTCGGCCATGAAGGAGATCATAGTAGCGGTCTCGCGGACGGTCTCGCCGTGAGCGATCTGGGACTTCTTCTCGTCCAGGTCCTGCAGCTCAAGGCCGAGCAGGTTGGCGGCCTTAGAGAAGGAGAAGCGCGTACGGGTGGAGTTGTCGCGGAACAGCGAGACGGCCAGGCCCGAATCGAAGATCTTGGACGAAACGTTGTTCTCGCGCAGCTCACGCAGAGCGTCGGCGACGGTGTAGAGCGCCTTGAGCTCATCGGTGGTCTTATCCCAGGTGTGCAGGAAGTCGCTGCCGTACATACCCTTAAAATCGAGGCCGTTCAGCTGCTCGACGAGCTCGGTAAACTTGGCGTCCATGTAAATGTCCTTTCTAAAGGTGAAACGATCGCAATGAGTAGATGCGCTCCGGCATGCGCGTGTGGCTAGAACATGCAGAGCGCTATGACGAGGACCCGCCACCGTCGAGGAAGCATGGGAGATAACGGCCGCGGGCCCCAAGTCAACAGGAGGCGCCGGGGGCATAAACTGCCCCCGGCTCAACAAGATCGAGGAATGGGACTAATCGATCTTGTTGTTGGTCAGACCGGCGCGGAACACGGTGGCATCGCCATCGGCCTGGCTCGGATCGTAGAGGTTCAGGGCAGCCACGTACATGGCGGCAGCGGTGACCAGGTCGTCCTTGTAGGTGACCTCGTTGGGAGCGTGAGCCTGAGACTCGGCACCCGGGCCAAAGCCCACGCAGGGGATGCCATAGCGGCCCTGGATGGAAACACAGTTCGTGGAGAAGGTCCACTTGTCGCACAGTGGACGACCAGTGCGCTTGTCCATGCTGGGCTCGCAGCCGATGCGCTCGTCACCGAACATGGCCTTGTGGGCGTCGACGAGGGCCTTGACGTGCGGAGCGGTCTCCTTGTTGATCCACGTGGGGAAGTAAGCCTCGGTCTCGTAGACCTCGCCGGTCCAGGACGGACGGTCGTACATGTACATGGAGACCTTCACGTCGTCGCCGTACTTCTTGGCGGCCGGCAGGTTGCGGATCTCGTCCAGGCAGGACTCCCAGGTCTCACCGGCGGTCATGCGACGGTCGATGGAGATGGCGCAGGAATCAGCCACGGCGCAACGGCTGGGGCTGGTGTAGAAGATCTGGCTGACGGTGCAGGTGCCGCGGCCCAGGAAGCGGGCGTCCTCGAAGTGCTCGGGGTTGTACTTGGGGTCGAGCATCTTGACGAGACCCTTGATGTCGGTCGACTCGTCGCAGCCGTTGTTGTTGAGGGCGCGGACGTCGGCGATGATGTCGGCCATCTTGTAAATGGCGTTATCGCCGCGGTCGGGAGCGGAGCCGTGACAGGAGGTGCCGTGAACGTCGACGCGAATCTCCATGCGGCCGCGGTGACCGCGGTAGATGCCGCCGTCGGTGGGCTCGGTGGAAATGACGAACTCGGGCTTAATGCCGTCCTTGTTGTAGATGTACTGCCAGCACATGCCGTCGCAGTCCTCTTCCTGGACGGTGCCGACGACCATGATCTTATAGCCCTCAGGGATGAGACCCATGTCCTTCATCATCTTGGCAGCGTAGGTAGCGGAAGCCATGCCGCCCTCCTGGTCAGAGCCGCCGCGGCCGTAGATGATCTCGTCGGTCTCGTAGCCCTCATAGGGATCGGCATCCCAGTTCTCGATGTTGCCGATGCCGACGGTGTCGATGTGGGAGTCGATGGCGATGATCTTGTCGCCCTCGCCCATAAAGCCCATGACGTTGCCCAGGCCGTCGACCTTGACCTCGTCATAGCCAAGGCTCTCCATCTCGGCCTTAATGCAGGCAACAACCTCACCCTCCTCGCAGGACTCAGAGGGGTGGGAGATCATAGCGCGCAGGAAGCGAGTCATATCAGCACGATGGGACTCAGCAGCAGCCTTGATAGCGTCGAAATCGAGTTCTTTAGCCATTGTTCATAACCTTTCAAACGAAGGAATCTACCTGTGAGGTGGCGGAGCGATACCTATTTACTCCGCCCCAACGATTAGCAAGTGGGATATTCGCCTTCCCAAACAATACGGCGATACTGGTCGGGGTCCGTGTCGCCCTCGGTGGAGAAGCAGAGCACGGAGCTCGTCTTGTCCAGGCCGATGAGTTCCTTGAGCTCAGCGTACTCGGGATCGAGCATGAGGGTCTCGACCAGGCCGGTGGTCACAGCGCCGGACTCGCCGGAAATGACGCGCGGGTCGCCCTTCTCGGGAGCGCCCAGGGTGCGCATGCCGCGAGCGGTGACCCAGTCGGGGCAGGACACGAAGGCGGTGGTGTGGTTGCGCAGGATATCCCAGCCCAGAATGTTGGGCTCGCCGCAGCACAGACCGGCCATGATGGAGGGCATGTCACCGTCCACGATGCGCGGATCGCCGTCGCCGGCGGCAGCGCCCTTGTACAGGCAGGCGGCAGGCGCGCACTCGACCACGACGAAGGTGGGCGGGTTATCGGGATACAGGTTGGTGAAGTAGCCCACCACGGCGCCGGCCAGCGAGCCCACGCCAGCCTGGACAAAGACGTGCGTCGGGCGGTTGATGGCCATCTCGCGCAACTGCTCTGCAGCCTCGGAAGCCATGGTGCCGTAGCCCTCCATGATCCAAGACGGGATCTTCTCGTAGCCCTCCCAGGCGGTGTCCTGAACGATGACGCCGCGCTCGCAGGCGTCGGCCTCGGCGGCGGCCATGCGCACACACTCGTCGTAGTTGACCTCTTCGATGGTCACCGTTGCGCCCTCGGCGGCGATGTTATCGAAGCGGGGCTTGGTGGAACCCTTGGGCATGTGCACGACGGCCTTCTGGCCCAGCTTGTTGGCAGCCCATGCCACGCCGCGGCCATGGTTGCCGTCGGTGGCGGTAAAGAAGGTGGCCTGGCCAAAGTCCTTGGCAAGCTGATCGGATGTCAGGTAATCGAAGGTGCACTCGGCAACGTCCTTGCCGGTCTCGTCGGCAATATAGTTGGCCATGGCAAACGAGCCGCCCAGGACCTTAAAGGCGTTGAGGCCAAAGCGATAGCTCTCGTCCTTAACGCATAGGTTGGACAGGCCCAGACGCGCGGCCTGGCCGTCCAGGCGGGCAAGCGGAGTGACGGTATATTGAGGGAACGACTGGTGGAAGGCACGGGCCTTCTTCACGTGGTCGAGGCTCATGATTCCCAAGTGCTTGTCATCGCTCTTGGGCATCGTGTTGCCCGCCCACTGGATCTTATCGGCCATACGGTGAACTCCTTAAGTCCTCTCTTGCCGGCCCCCGCATACGCGTTTCAGCCCATTCCCATTCATGCGACTGAACTTTTATGTGGATGCCAAACAAAAAGTTTGTTAGTAATGTTCTATCACACTTTTTGATTGGCAAACCTAACAAATTGTTTGTTGCCGTAATCGGTACCTTTTCGCCGCCGAACGGTTACATAACGCAGCGACGCTTTCGTTATTTGCGAACAGGTGTGGTTTATGGCAAAGTATGCCCAAACTAATTTTTAGGAAGGCACCCATGACCCCCGCACAGATTGAGTTTTACAAGCGCCTCGCACACGGTCTGGCGCTCCAATTTGGTCCCAACTGCGAAGTCGTCGTCCACGATCTGGAGACCGAGGACGTGGACCACTCCATCGTAGTGATCGAAAACGGCCACGTCAGCGGGCGCAAACTGGGTGACGGCCCCAGCCATATTGTGTTTGAGTCCATGCACGAGGGCACCACCGACATACACGACCGCGAGCCGTACCTCACTAAAACCGCCGACGGCAAGCTGCTCAAGTCCTCGACCATCTTTATCCGCAACGATGAGGGCAAGCCCGTCGGCATTTTGGGCATTAACTTTGACATTACGCTCATGAAGGCTTTTGAGCGTTCGCTCGACGCCTTTACCGGCACCGGCAGCACGGGCTATACCGAGCCCGAGCCCATTACCAAGAACATCGGCGACCTGCTCGAGGACCTGCTGCACGAGTGCGAGCAGTTTGTGGGCAAGCCCGCGGCACTCATGACCAAAGACGAGCGCATTCGTGCCATTGGCTACCTCGACCGTCGCGGCGCCTTCCTCATTTCCAAGTCGAGCGAGCGCGCCTGCGAGTTCTTTGGTATCTCCAAATACAGCTTCTATAGCTACCTCAATGAGGCCAAGGCGGCGGCCGGCGACAAGTAGGCACTCGCCTGGATTGCCCCTCCCCTTTTGGGCGCGAGTTCTGGAAAGCACGAATCCAAGACCGAGCCGCTTGGGAAGTTCCATATAATCGATGTCATTAGTATTTCGAAAGGATGGAACAGAATGGCGTTGAGCAAGGCATCATGCACCGGTCGCGGATTGATTCCGGCAATTGGTGGACATGTGCACCGCATGTTCGATGAGGGTGAAGACGACCTGTTTTCGCTGAGCCTTGACGACGTGATGGATGATCGCCCGTGGACCGCCGACGAACTCATGGGCGGCGGGGCTCGCCCGTCAAGCCCCAATCCCGCACTTGCGCCTAAGTCCGCACCTGCGCCGACTCCTGCGCAGTCGCCTGTTTCGACGCCCGCGCCTACGCCCGCACCCACTTCGGCGCCCACGCCCGCTCCCCGCCCCGCAAGCGACCCGTCCGAGACGGCGGCATTTCTCGCTGCAGCGACGCAGGGCAAATCGGCCGACAGCACCGTTATGTACAGCGCCCAGCAGTTGCCTGCTCCTGCGGCACGCAAGCCTCCGGTCGCAAGGCTCGATGAGCCCGTTGCCCATCAGGTTGCCTACGATTCCTGGGCTGCAGCCGATCTGGATGAGACCTCTACCGGCATGCCGGCGCTCGATGTTCCAGTTAACCCACTTTTTGCCGCCAACACGAGCGCCGCGGACTATGAGGGCGGTGCGGCATATTCCGATTATTCCGATGACTATGTTGGCACCAGTCGCATCGAGACCGAGGATTATGGCACCGCATCGAGCGATTATCTCAACGATCCGTACGCTGCCACGCCTGCACCGGAATATGACCCGGAGGCCGCGCCCACACCGGCGTATACCAAAAGCACGGGCGAAGAGCGCTTCGCCGATTATTACGTCGAGGAAAAGGCGCTGCGTTTCTCTGAATTTCCGCAGGCAGTCAAGGTTGCCTTTATCGCCATTGTCATTGCCCTGCTCGGCGTCATTGCGTTTGAGGGATTCCAGCTGTTCCGCGGCCCCACCCAAGCGGAGTCGGAGACCCAGCAAAAAGAGAACGACAACCAGTACCTGGGCATCAACACCCTCAAGGGCGACCCCAACGACGGGGACGACGAGTAGCGAGAGCTGAAGGCAGCCGCAGGATCCCGCATCCAGCACCGGCTTCTAAGTGCTGTTTTGTCATCCAGCTACACTTTTCCGGATAATTTGCCTATCGAATTTGACACTTTTCCGAAGTTTTAAGGTGCCTATTTCGACACTTTTCCGTACCGCTGGCCCGGCTGGATCTCGATCTGCAAGGGGCACGGCCTCGCCAGGAGCATGTCGGCCAAGGGCTGCAGCCCGGACAACGCGGCGATGGAGGGCTTCTTCGACCTGCTCAAGAGGGAGTTCTGGCACGGCAGGGACTGGTCGGGCTGGACCCCCGCCCGCTTCATCGAGGAGCTCGGGGGCTGGATCGGCCGATACAATACGGAGAGGCGCAGCGATGCGCTCGGCGGCCGCACGCCGGCCGAGTTCCGCGCCGCACTGGGAAGGGCCGCGTAACGGTCCAAGAAATCGTCCGCAGTCCCGAGGCTCAAAAGGAAAGCACGACCCGTTTCGAGACGCGGCCTCCGCTCCAGACAAAAGGCCCCGGCTCGCGATGGAGCCGGGGCCAAAGGCGCAGCGTATGTAGTTGATGCTGAGCGCGAACTGCCCGTCAGCAATGCCGTCCGCGCTCTACCCTACCCGCGGTGACGAGCGCGGCTGTAGGGCGTATCCACCATGGGCAGATCCGGACGCAGCTTGCCGTCAAATGCGCGATAGGCGTTCTGTACGGCGGGCGCCGTGGGGATCGTTGCGATCTCGCCGATGCCCTTGCCGCCGTATGCCACGGGCAGCAGCTCGTCCTTCTCCACGTAGATGGCGTGGATATCCGGTATTTCGGGCGCACGGAACAGCCCGAGCGTACCGTACCTTGCCTGGGGTACGCAGTCCTTGAGCGGCCAGTCCTCGGTAAGCGCATAGCCCATACCCATGAGCACACCGCCTTCGATCTGACCCTGGATGGAGATGGGGTTGACCACCTTGCCGGAATCGTGCGCGGCATAGACCTCGCTCACGCGACCGTCATCATCCAAAATGACCACATGCGTGGCAAAGCCGTAGCAGATGTGGCTCTTGGGGTTGGGAACGTCGGCGCCCAGCTTGTCGGTCGGCTCCAGGTACACGTAGCCAAACTCGCATCCCTCGAGCGCCTTGATGGCGGCCGCGGGATCCTGAGGATGCATACCCTGACCAGCGACGAGCTCCTGCGTGTGCAGCTGATAGGCGCGACCGTCGTCGTACTCGATCTTGACGCCGTCGCCATGTGCATTCACGGGAGCGGCGGGCGCAGACTTGCCGGCCTCGATGTCAAGCATGGCATCGCGCAGCAGGAAGGCGGCACCGCGCACGGCCTCGCCGGTCACGACCGTCTGACGCGAACCAGACGTGGTGCCGGAGTCGGGAGCGTTCTCGGTGGAGCACTCGCCGTTGGCAATGCAGCGAAGCGGCAGGCCGCATGCCTCGGCAACGTCCTGCAAAAAGACGGTGTTGCAGCCCTGGCCGATGTCGGACGTGGCGGCATAGACCACAGCCACGCCGTCCTCGATGCGAATCTTGCAGCGGCCGGCATCGGGCAGGCCCACACCCACACCGGCGTTCTTCATGGCGCAGGCGATACCGGCATGTCCGGGATGCGCATAGTAGGCATCCTTGACCTCGAGCAGCGTCTCCTTAAGCGCCGTGGAGCAGTCGGCAATCTGGCCGTTGGGCAAAACCTCGCCCGGCTCGATGGCGTTTCGGTAACGAATCTCCCACGGATCCAGGCCGACCTTCTCTGCCAGCAGGTCGATCAGGCTCTCGAGCGCAAACTCGGACTGGCAAACGCCAAAGCCGCGGTACGCGCCGGCGGGCGGGTTGTTGGTGTAGTAGCCAAAACCGCGAATGTCAGTGTTCTGGTACTTGTAGGGGCCGACGGCATGCGTGCAGGCGCGCTCGAGCACCGGGCCGCACAGCGACGCGTAGGCGCCGGTGTCAAAGTTGATCTCGCAGTCCAGACCGGTAAAGTTGCCCTCGGCGTCGCAGCCCAGCGTAAAGGTACCGTCCATGGCATGGCGCTTGGGATGGAAAGCGAGCGACTCGGCGCGCGTGAGCTTGCACTTCACAGGACGCTGGAACTTATATGCGGCGAGCGCGGCCAGGTGCTGGATCGAAACGTCCTCCTTACCGCCAAAGCCGCCGCCCACGAGCATGGTCTCGACGACCACGCGCTCGGGCTCGTTGTCCCAGCCAAACATGTGGGCACACTCTTTGCGCGTGTCGTAGGCACCCTGGTCGGTCGACTGCACCTTGACGCCGTTCTTGTACGGGAAGGCAACGGCGCACTCGGGCTCCAAGAAGGCATGCTCGGTAAAGGGCGTGGTAAAGCGCTGCGTCACGGTGAACGCACTCTCCGCCAGCGCCTTGGCGGCGTCGCCGCGCGTCACATGGCGGCTCTGACACACGTTGTCCTTGAGCTCCACCGTGTTGCCGAAGGCAAAGAAGCTGTCGTGCAGGCGAGGGGCGTCGGCAGCCCTGGCCTCGACAATGTTACGCACGGGCTCCAGCGGCTCGTAATCGATCTTTACGAGCTTCTTGGCCTTCTCGAGCGTCGCCTCGTCCTCGGCAACCACCAGTACGATGGCGTCACCCACGCAGCGGGTGATATCGCCCGCCGCGATCATGACGTCCCAGTCCTGGATAAGGTGGCCGACCTGGTTGACCGGCACGTCCTCGGCGCGCAGGATGCCCACCACACCGGGCAGGGCCTCGGCCTTGGAGGTATCGATGGAGAGCACACGGGCGCGCGGATACTTGGAGCGCACGGCGCTGGCATAGGTCAGGCCCGGCTGATCGAGCTCGTCGATGTCGTCGGGATACTTGCCCTCGCCGAGCACCTTCTTGCGCACGTCGATACGGAAGGCGCGCTTGCCCACGCCGTAGTCATCGCCGCGCTCCAGGTCCTCGTCGATCTGCTTTTCGCCGCGGAGCACCGCAGCGGCCAGCGAGATGCCCTCGATAATCTTTTTGTAGCCGGTGCAGCGACAGACGTTACCGCGAATGGCGTACTTGATCTGCTCCTCGGTGGGCTCGGGGTCCTCGGCGATGAGCGCTGCGCCCGCCATGACCATACCGGGGATGCAAAAGCCGCACTGCACGGCGCCCACGGCGCCAAAGGCGTACACAAAGGCCTCGCGCACGTCCTCGGGCAGGCCCTCGACGGTCACGATGTTGCGGCCGGCGGCAAGAGCGGTGGTCAGCACGCACGCCTTGACGGCCGCACCGTCCACATGGATGGTGCAGGTGCCGCAGGCGCCCTCGGAGCAGCCGTCCTTGGCGGAGTGAATGTGCAGGTCGTCGCGCAGATAGCGCAGCAGTGGTTTATTCTCCGTCGTCGTGTGCTCGACACCGTTAACGGTAAAAGTGAATTCCTGGGCCATGGTGATTCCCTTCTACACGCCGGCGGCGATGCCGGTGCGGTCGTGGATGGCGCCATGCGGGCAGACGACGGCGCACATGCCGCACGACAGGCAGTCCACGCCGTCGATATGGGCGCAGTTGTCCTCGATGCGGATAGCGCCGGCAGGGCACTTTTTGGCGCACATGCCGCAACCGATGCAGCTCGTGTCGCAGATCTTGCGCGCAATGGCGCCCTTATCGGTGTTGTTGCAGCGCACCAGGATGTTCTGGTAGCCGGGGACGAAGGCAATCACGCGCTGCGGGCACGCCATGCCGCACAGGCCACAGCCCGTGCATTTGGAGCGATCCACGCGGGCGATGCCATCGACCAGCGCAATAGCGCCGTGGGGGCAGGCCGTGACACAGGCGCCACAGCCAATGCAGCCTTCGCTGCAGCGGGCGTCGCCGCCTGCGGAGGCGCAACCGCTTCCGCAGGCAACGTAGGCCACGTTATGTTGAATGGATTTGGCCATAAGAGACTCGCCTATTTCTTAAGAAGGTACGAATAGTTGTCGCGCACAGCCCTGATGGTCAGGCGGACGGCCTCGGGAAGACCGGTGTTGACGGCATCGACCGAGACGGTGCGGACCGTGCCGGCGACGCGAACCTTAAAGTGGTCCTCGTCCACGGCCAGGAAGCCCTCGTTCTCGGAGTTCTCCATGTCCTCCTCGCTCCAGAACAGGGTGAGCTTGTCCTTGTAGGGACGACCCTCCTGGTAAGGGCAGAACACGGCGCAGTTGCCGCACTCGTTGCACATGCCGTCGACATGGACGACCTGATGCTTGGCCAGGCCCGGCACCTTAATTGCCACGTTGGCGCGGTTGGGGCACACGTCGCAGCAGACCTCGCACACCGAGCCGCAGCCCAGGCAGCGGGTCTTGGTGCAGTTGCGCTTGTCGCGGCACAGCGACCCCTTGCGCTCGTAGCAGGTGTCCTCGCGGCCGGCCTGCTCGTTGCAGTCGGTGTACTTGTTAAAGTCCACACCGGCGATGGCACGGGCGACCTCGGCGGCGTCGGCAATAGCCTCGACCACGGTAGCAGGACCGCGACGGCAGTCACCTGCAGCCCAAACGCCCTCGACGCCGGTGGAGGTGGCGGCAAGACGGCCGCGACGGTCGTGCTCGACGCCCGCGGCATCGTACAGGCTGGCATCGATGCCCTCGCCCACGGCGCAGATCACCGTGGTGGCGGGAAGCTCGACGGTCTCGCCCGTGGCGACGGGGCTGCGACGGCCGCTTGCATCCGGCTCGCCAAGCTCCATAACGTCGCAGGTCAGCACGGCGCCGTTAAGCG
>CABURV010000018.1 GCA_902494035.1 uncultured Collinsella sp. | reverse complement strand
GCAAGCTCTTTCCCTGCTTTGCCGGCTCGGCACTCAAGGACCAAGGCGTGGATGAGCTGCTGGATGGCATATGCGCGCTGATGCGCGAACAGGCATGGCGCTCGGAGTTTGCCGCCCGCGTCTACCGCGTGAGCCGCGGGGATCGCGGCGAGCGCTTGGCATGGGTTAAAGTGACCGGCGGCACGCTGCATGCCAAGCAGATGATTAACGGACGTTCCGGTGCCGAGGCGTGGGAGCAGAAGGTCGACCAGGTACGCATCTATAACGGCGAAAAGTATGAGCTTGCTCAAGAAGTTGCTGCTGGCGGTATTTGTGCCGTGACGGGCCTCGCGCACGTTCGCCCTGGTGATGCCCTAGGCGCGGAGCCCGCGGGCGATGCACCTGTCATTGCGCCGGTTCTCACCTATACGGTGCTTCCGGGCGAACGCGATGTCCATACGGTGTTCCAGGCGCTGGCCGAGCTTGCCGACGAGGATCCCATGCTCGGCGTAAGCTGGAACACGCATCTTGAACAAATACATCTGCAGCTTATGGGGGCGGTGCAGCTCGAGGTCGTGCAACGGGTGTTGGCCGATCGCTTTGGCCTTTCGGTTGCGTTTGAGTCTGGCGGCATTCTCTATAAGGAGACTATTTCGCAGCCGGTCGAGGGCGTGGGCCACTTTGAGCCACTGCGCCACTATGCCGAGGTGCATCTACGCCTGGAGCCGTTGCCGGCGGGTTCGGGCGTGCAGTTTGGCACCGTGACCTCGACCGACGAGCTCGATCTTAACTGGCAGCGTTTGGCACTCACCAACGCCATGGAGCGCGATCACCTGGGCGTGCTGACCGGCTCGCCCATCACCGATGTGCGCATTACGCTCACGGGCGGCCGTGCGCATGCCAAACATACCGAGGGCGGCGATTTTCGCCAAGCCACGTACCGCGCGATTCGCCAGGGGCTCATGCAGGCGCGTGAGGCCGGCGCGGCGGTACTGTTGGAGCCGTGGTACCACTTTGAGCTCGAGGTGCCGGGGGAGTGCGTGGGCCGGGCGCTCTCAGACGCCACGCGCATGGGCGCTGAGTACGAACCGCCGGCGATGGCGGGCGATCGGGCAAAGCTTGTGGGTCGCGTGCCAGCATCCGAGGTGCAGGATTACGCGCTGGAGGTGGCTGCCTATACGAGCGGTCGCGGTCATCTGTACCTGGAGTTCGCCGGCTATTCGGCTTGCCATGATGCCGAGCGCGTAATCGAGACTGCCGCCTATGAGCCCGAGGCCGATCTGCCTAACACGCCCGATTCGGTCTTTTGCTCTCACGGCGCCGGCTACACGGTCAAATGGTACGACGTACCCGCCGCGGCGCACGTAAAGGTCGATCCCGCCACCTTTCGCCCCTGGCGGGCAGCAGATGCCGAGTTTTTCGGCCACATGTGACAAAGGGACAGTTCCTTTGTCGTATGCTATTGGTGTAACTTGGTATAAGTTGGTATAACTATTGCCAGGGTTTGCCAATCCGAGGAGGCCGACATGAATCCAAATCCCTTTAAGCCCACGGCTGGCAAGCGGCCTCCGATACTCATCGGTCGCGAGTCGGTCATCGAAGATTTCGAGGAAGGGCTCGATAACGGCGCCGGAGCGCCGGGCAGGCTCATGCTCATTACGGGAAACCGCGGCTGTGGCAAAACGGTTCTCTTGCGGGAGCTGCAGCGTTTAGCTAGCGAGCGCGGATGGGCGGTTGTCTCCGATTCCGCCTCGCTTGGCCTATGCGACCGCCTGGCCGATGCGCTTCGCTCGAATAGGCCAGTTGTGACGTCAATGGAGTTCGGGCCGTCATTTGGCCGGATGTCGGTCGAGGCGGCGCGAGCAAAGGGCGAGACGTTGCGCGGGCTGGTCAACGAGCGCCTCAAGAGGCTCGGTCCAGGCCAGGGCATACTGTTTGCGATTGACGAGGCGCAATCGGCGTCTATCGAGGAACTGGCGGCTCTTGCCGTTCTCTATCAGCAGGTGCTTGGAGACCAGGATGCCACGGGCTTGTCCGATAGCGACCAGCGCGGTCTTGCGCTGGTGTTCGCCGGCTTACCCAGTATGGTTGACGATCTGCTCGAAGAGCCGAGCGTGACGTTTTTGCGGCGTGCCCAGCAGCGTACGCTGGGGGCGATATCTTTGCCCAAGGTGCGCGATTCATATATCCAGACGGTCAAAGACGCTGGTCTTTACGTTGACGCGGAGACGGCGGACCTTGCGGCACGCAAGAGCATGGGGCATCCCTATATGGTTCAGCTGGTGGGCTATTACATGTGGCGCTCTGCTGTCCGACGTGGCTCACAGGTCATCGAAAGGCGCGATGTCGAGGATGGCCATGCGGATGCCGTCTTCGAGTTCTATGAAGCGGTTGACGCGCCCCTGTATTACGGGCTGCGCAGTCCACAGCGCCTTTTTATCGAGGCCATGGCGGTTGACGAGGACAAGCCGACGCGCATGGCGGATATCATTGAGCGCTGCGATCGTACCCAGAGCTGGGCGAGTAAATATCGCGCAAGCCTGATTCGCGAGCGCGTCATCGAGGCTGCCGGATACGGTCTCGTCCGGTTTACCGTGCCCATGCTGGGCGAGTACATCCGCGACCGCGTTTTATGGCATGAGTGACGTGACAAAGGGACAGCCCCTTTGTCACGTCGATAGTTGAGAGGCTAAATTATGGTGATTCATACTGAGCGCTTGACGCTTCGCCCGTGGCGCGAGGCGGATGCGGCGAGCCTGTTTACGTACGCGAGCGACCCGGACGTGGGACCGGCTGCGGGCTGGCCGCCCCATCGAAGCATTGAGGAGAGCAGAGAGATCATTCGGACGGTCTTTACGGCGCCCCATACCTTTGCCATTTGCCTGCCTGAGACAGACGAGCCCGTGGGCAGCATCGGGCTCATGCCGCCTCGCTGTGAGTCGAACAGCCAAAGAGGCGGACTCGAGTTCGAGGTGGGGTATTGGATCGCCAAGCCATTCTGGGGTCTAGGCTTTGCTCCCGAAGCCGTGCGAGCCATGCAGCGCTATGCGTTCGATACGCTTGGCTGCAAGGCGCTTTGGTGCGGATACTATGAGGGCAATAACAAGTCGTTACGCGTCCAGCAAAAATGCGGGTTCACGCCACATCACGTTGAGCGCGACGTGCCCTGCGAGCTTATGGGCGATGTGCGTACCGAGTACTTTACGTATTTGACCCGCGAAGACTGGCGCAGGCAGGCACAGTGCGAGTAACGTGACAAAGGGACAGTCCCTTTGCCACGTTCGGCTAACAGGAAGGGGAGCGATGACGGTGTCGCAACAACCAAGTGCTATCGAGGTACGTGGCGCGCGCGTCCATAACCTTAAAGATATCGATATCGATATTCCGCTGGGAAAGCTCGTGGGTATTGCCGGCGTGTCGGGCTCGGGCAAGAGTTCGCTGGCACTGGGCGTTCTTTACGCCGAGGGCTCGCGCCGTTACCTGGAGGCGCTCAGCACCTATACTCGCCGTCGTCTGACGCAGGCCGAACATGCCCAGGTGGATGAGGTCTTGCACGTGCCGGCGGCGCTCGCGCTGCACCAGCGTCCGAGCGTGCCGGGCGTGCGCTCGACCTTTGGCACCATGACCGAGCTCAACAATAGCCTGCGCCTGCTCTTTAGCCGCTGCGCCCATCACGTGTGCCCGCATTGCGGGGCGCGTGTGGAGCCGAGCCTTAACGTGGCTGCGGGCCTGTCGCTCACGTGTCCGGCATGCGGCTGCGAGTTCTACGCGCCGAGCGCCGAGGACCTTGCCTTTAACAGCGGCGGTGCATGCCCTACCTGTGGCGGCACCGGTGTCATGCGCGAGGTGGACGACGCGAGCCTGGTGCCCGACGAGTCAAAGACCATCAACGAGGGCGCGGTGCTTCCCTGGGGCACGCTCATGTGGGATCTGATGAAACAGGTGGCCGGCGAGATGGGCGTGCGCACCGACGTGCCGTTTAACCAGCTCACACCTCAAGAGCGCGACATCGTGTTCCATGGCCCGGCGGTTAAGAAGCACATTCTCTACGTTCCCAAAAACGGCGAGGGCGCCACGCCGCTCGACTTTACCTATTACAACGCCGTCTATACCGTCGAGAATGCACTCGCCAAGGTTAAGGACGACAAAGGCCTCAAGCGCGTGGCGCGCTTTTTGCGCGAGGGCCCGTGCCGCGACTGCGGCGGCACGCGTCTCTCCGAGGCTGCGCGCCAGCCCCAGGTGCGCGGTATCAATCTGGCACAGGCCGCGGCCATGACGCTTGGCGATGCGATTGAGTGGGTACGTGGGGTGTCCGCATCCTTGCCGGCCGAGATGCAGCCCATGGCGACGGATATCTGCGATTCGTTTTTGAGCGCGGCCCGTCGTCTGGTCGACCTGGGTCTCGATTACCTTTCACTCGACCGCGCCGGTGCCACGCTCTCCACGGGTGAGCGCCAGCGCGTGCAGCTTGCTCGCGTGGTGCGCAACCGATCGACAGGCGTGCTTTATGTGTTGGACGAGCCTTCGATCGGCCTGCATCCTGCCAATGTCGACGGCCTGGTAGGTGTGATGCGCGATCTGGTGGATGACGGCAACACCGTGGTTGTTGTCGACCACGATACGCGCGTACTGGCGGAAGCCGACTATCTCGTCGAGATGGGCCCCGTTGCCGGAGCAGACGGCGGTAATGTGATTGCCACTGGTACGGTAGGCGAGGTCGAGCAATCGCGGGGCAGCCGCATCGCTCCGTTTTTGCGCGCAGAGCCCAAGCGCTTGCGTCCGCAGGTGACTGACGACGAGATGTTCGACCAGGGCCATATCCGCATGGCAACCGATGCCATCCATACCGTCAAGCCACTCGAAGTCGATATCCCGCGCGGTCGCTTGGTTGCGGTGACGGGCGTTTCGGGCTCGGGTAAGACGACGTTGGTGCTCGAGACGCTCATTCCGGCACTCAAGGCGCAAGCAGCCGGCGAGCGCCTGCCGGGGCACGTGCGTTGGGTCGATGCCGAGGGCATTGCCCGCGCAAATCTGATTGACGCTACGCCCATCGGCGCCAACGTGCGCTCGACGGTGGCGACTTATGCCGACATCCATGATGAGCTGCGCCGCGCCTTCGCCTGCACGCCAGAGGCCAAGGCAGCCGGCTACAAGGCAGGTGCCTTTAGCTACAACACTGGCACTCTGCGCTGCCCTACGTGCGATGGCACGGGCTCGATATCGCTCGACGTGCAGTTTCTGCCCGACGTCGAGATCATTTGCCCGGCATGTCGTGGTTCGCGTTATGCAGACGCGGCCTCGCATATCCATCGCGAGGGCAAGGACGGGAGCCTGCTTACGTTGCCGCAGCTCATGGACATGAGTGTGGACGAGGCCATCGACGCCACACTGGGACTCAAGAAAGTCCAGGCGCGCTTGCAGACCTTGCACGACCTGGGCTTGGGTTATCTCACGCTTGGTGAGCCCACACCGGCGCTTTCGGGCGGCGAGGCGCAGCGTCTAAAGCTTGCGAGCGAGATGGGTCGTGTGCAGGACGATGCCGTATTCGTATTCGACGAGCCCACGATCGGACTACATTCGCTCGATGTTCAGGTGTTGTTGAGCGTGTTCGACGGCCTTGTTGCCAAGGGCGCCACAGTTGTCGTGATCGAACACGATCTCGACCTTATCCGTAACGCCGATTACGTGATCGACATGGGCCCGGGCGGTGGCGACGCCGGCGGGCAAATCGTCTGCGCCGGCACGCCGGGCGACATCGCGGCCTGCTCCGCAAGCATCACCGGTCGCTATCTATAACCGAATGTGACAAAGGGACAGTTCCTTTGTCACATTCCCGGAAAGTCTGTCTGGCGCAGGGCTTCGTAGAGGACGATGGCGGCGCTGTTGGAAAGGTTGAGGGCGCTGATGCGGTAGTCGTCCGGGTCGACGAAGTTGCCGCAGATATCCTGCCGAAGGATGGCCTCGTGGCTGTCCTCGGTATGTCCCAGCGATTCCTCGTGGGCTTCCCAGGCCTCGGCGTTATCGAGTGAGTCACAATCGCGCAGCATCGGGATGCGCTCGCAGCGCTCGGACGCCGCGGCAAGCAGTGGCTCGGGAATGCCCGAGCTCTCGCTGCCAAAGACCAAGTAGTCTCCATCGCGGTAGGTACTCTGCGCATAGGTGCGGCGTGCCTTTTTGGTCAGCAGATGCAGGCGCTCGTCGGCAGGGGAGAGGCCGTTGCGCGCAAGGAAATCCTCCCAGCCGGCATAGGTCGTCACGTCCAAGTTTTGCCAGTAGCCCAGACCGGCGCGACGTACCGTCTTGTCATCGAGCGAAAACCCCAGCGGCTCCACCAGATGCAGGCGGGCGCCGGTGACCACGCAGGTGCGGCCGATATTGCCCGTATTGGCCGGAATCTCGGGCGCATACAGCACAATGTTGAACATGAATCTCCTTGACTCAGAACGAAAAACCACCACGAAGGGCACCTTCGTGGTGGTTTGGCGGTTATACGTAGGCGGAAAAATACCCGCTTGGATAAACCTAGGCGCGGTGCCAGTCGGTCAGGCAGGCATCGAGGGAGGCGATGAGCGCATCCTTGTCCATGTGACGGCCGATGATGCACAGGCTCGTCATGCGGTCGCCCGTCTCGTCGTCCCAAATCTGCATGATTTCGGGGTTCTCGTCGATGATCTTCTGCTTCTCGCCCTCGGGCGCCGAGTCGACAAACAGGCCGTTCTCCATCAGGCGCATCTGGTGGCCGGCCTGCTCAAACATGTAGCACATGTCCGGATCGCCGGTCTGCCACAGCGGACCCTTGACGCGGATGACCTCGTCGGGCCACTCCTGCTCAACAAAATCGGTGAACTTCTGCAGGTCAAACGGCTTGCGGCGCGAGTACACAAAGGTCTCGATGTCGTACTCGAGCACCTCGGGGTCGTCGTGCTCTTCGGGATGCTCCATGGCCTCGATCCAGGCGGCGGAGTTGTAGGCGCGCATAAAGTCGAAGCGGTCGGTATCGAGCAGCTCCTCCATGGGGACCTCGCCGTTTTGGGCCTCGACGATCACGGCGTCTTTCTGCAGGCTGCGCACGATGGCCTTGAGCTCGGCGATCTGCTCAGGGCTCACGGTATCGGTCTTGTTGAGGATCAGCGTGGAGCAAAACTCGATCTGCTGGATGAGCAGGCTTTCGATGTCGTCCTCGTCGATATCCTCAGCCAGCAGGTCGCGGCCGCCGTTGAACTCGTCGTACATGCGGGCGCAGTCGACCACGGCCACGATGTTGTCGAGCGCGAGCTTGGGCTCGCCGCCCACCTTGGCCTCGTCGCAGAAGCTCGAGATGGTGTAGGCGATGGGGATGGGCTCGCAAATGCCCGAAGCCTCGATGATGATGTAGTCGAAGTTGCCCGAATCGGCGATGCCCTGCAGCTGGTTAGCAAGGTCGTCCGAAAGCGTGCAGCAGATGCAGCCGTTGGTGAGCGGGATGAGGTCGTCGGTCTCGGAAAGGCCGCCGTCGGCGATAAGGCTGGCGTCCACATTGATCTCGCCGATATCGTTGACGATCACGGCGGCGCGGATGCCGCCGTCGTTAGCGAGGATGTGGTTGAGCAGCGTGGTCTTGCCGGCACCGAGGTATCCGGTAAGCATGATGATCTTCACGGGTTTGTTGGGCATGTGCCCTCCTTTGTTAGACATGGCTTACAGTTAAATCTTATGCCAAACGCCTGCTCTTATACCCACGCGCCGGCAAATAACACAGGCTACTCCCAGGCTCCCCACACATCGGGGCAATAACCGACGGTGGCCTTTTTGCCGTTGCGCACGATGGGCTCGGCTAGAACCTGCTGATTCTCGAGCAGTTTATCGAAGCGCTGGCTAGGGGTGAGGTGCTGGATGAGCGCGAGCGTCTCCTCGTCCTTGGCTTTGGGGTTGAGCAGTTTGTCGATACCGCCGACCGCCTGCATCACGCTCGTGAGCTCGCCTTTGCTCATCTCCTTTTCCTTAAGGTCAATAAACTGCACCTTAATGCGGCGTTCTTTGAAGAAACGCTGCGCTTTCTTGGTGTCGAACGACTTCTTAGTCCCGAAGATTTGAATATTCATGGCTCCGCCGCTCTATCGAATGAAGTTGGTCGTTGCGCGATCGGCTTCGGGCGCGTTGATACCGGCGGCCCGTCCTGCCTCGATGCAACGCAGGAGCCAGGCCATGTTTTTGCCGATGTTTCGCATGGTGGCAAGGCCCTCGGCGTCCCCATCGGCGTCGCCGGGCACGCGGCCAAACACGTTGTTCCAGTAGGTGGAAGCAACCACGGGCATTTGCTTAATGGTGAAGTACTTGTTGAGCACATCGAAGGTGGTCGACGTGCCGCCGCGACGGGCGACGGCGACTGCGGCGCCGGGTTTGTGCTCAAAGGCATGCCCGCCTGCATAGAAGGCGCGATCGAGGGCCGAAAGGATGCGGCCGCTGGGGTGCGCGTAGTAGACGGGCGAGCCAAAGACAAAACCGTCGGCCTGCTCGGCGGCAGCGATGAGCTCGTTCACCACGTCGTCGTCAAAGGTGCAGCGACCGCCAAGTTTGCCGCACTGACCGCAGCCGATGCAGTCGCGAATGGGCTTGGCGCCCAGCTGAAACACCTCGGTATCAATGCCTTCGGCATTGAGCTGCTCGGCGACCTCGGCGAGTGCGCGGGCGGTGTTGCCGTTTGCCTTGGGACTGCCATTGACCAAAAGAACCTTCATCACAAACTCCCTCTGCTGTCGGTGACTTCTGCGGAGGATTATCGCACGAGAGGGCAGATGGCGTGGGGCGCGATGCGAAACGGCTTGTGTTTCACGTCGCGCCCCACAACGCTAGTCCAGCTTGGTGCCCGGTACTTGCGGTGCCTCTATAAGCCGCGCTTTGAGTTCGTTCAAAATGGAAACGGGCTGTCGATCGACAGCGTCCAGATGAAGTGTCGCCACACGAATGGGTGGCTGATATTCAAGCGAGCCGATGAGCACGGGAGAACCCAGGAACCGCTCGATTTCTTCTGCGATCGCGTCGGTCTCTTCGGGATCAAAGTCGTCGAAAAGCGCCGCGAACGTCGGCCCCGTCGAGCGGAACAGGCGACCCTTGCCGCGCGAGCATTCCATGAGGCAGGCGGCGCTTTCTGCCAAAACGCGGTCGCCCGCATCAAAGCCAAAGCGGGCATTGACCTGAGCGATATCGTCGATTTTGATGGCGATCAAACCAGCCTTGCGCGCCACGCGACGCATTTCGCCAATGGCGTTGACCAGGGCGTGAATATCGCCCAAGCCGGTCACGGAATCGGTCGTATCTGCCAAGCTTCGGTTGATGATAATGCCCACATACATGCCGGGCTCGGTATCGGTGCCGTCCAAGCGGTAGCCCGTGCAGTCACAAAGCACGTATTTTCCGGTGGCATCCATTACGCGATACTGCATGTAGTGGAAGTGCCACGTGCCGTTTATCACCATGTCGAGCTCGGCACGTACGTTGTCGCGGTCCTCGGGATGGACGCGGGCGAGCCACATGTCGAGTGAGTTAAAAGGGTGCTGGGAGGGCAGGTCAAAATCGCGCACGGCGTTAACCGACCATTGCGATTCTCCCGTATCGAGATTGAGGATAAACGGATAGCGCGTCTCGGAGCTCATGGAGATCGCTTGGAACACCCGGTCGTTGCAGGGAAGCTGATCAACGATTGGGCGTTGCGGCGCGTCATCGTCTTTCGGTTGCTGCACACGATGCATAAGCTTATAGCGATACATCTTGCGATCGGCATCCATCGTCATCTGGCGACGCGTGTCGCCAGCAAGTGGATCGACGCGCGAGCAGCCAAAGCTAAAGCTGCCGATCATGGGCGCCTTGCCACCTGAGCTCGCCTCGATCAGCCTGGTACGCACCTGCTCCAAGCGCTGCTCGAGTTCAATCTCGTTTGCGGAGGGCGAGATGAGCACAAACTCGTCTCCACCGATACGGAACAGCATCTCATCGTGCTCCATGGTTTCGGAGAGCGTGCGGCAGATGCTCAGAATATAGCGATTGCCTTCGGCGTGGCCAAACCTATCATTGCAATGCTTGAGATGGTCGATGTCAATATAGGCGCAGGTGAAGGGGTCGCCTTTGCGCCAGAGTTGCTCGACGTGACGGTCGAATCCGTTGCGGTTGCCCAAGTTGGTGAGCGGATCGATATAGGCGTTGCGCTCAAGCAGCTGGCGCTCTTGTTGCAGGATGGCATGCGTCTTTTGCAGTTGCTCACCAACGGCGCGTAGCTCAGCAGGCAGCGCGGCAACATCGAGTTCAGCGGTCGAGACGCCGTTCGCAAGTTGCTGAAGATAGGCAATAATCGATTGCTCGCCCAGGCGATATGACTCGTTCATGATGGATAACCTCCTTGGGCGGAACAACGGTTTGTATCATATCCCCAATTCGGTTTGAATTGGGGATATAAGTTAGCTAATGGAGACAAATGCCCCCTTCGACGGTGGCGTTTTGCGCGCGAGCGTATCAGTTGTTATTGCCACCATCGAGCAATGCCTCAAAATCCTTCGCCGGCATGGGGCGGTAGTAGAGGAAGCCCTGAGCGTAGCGGGCGCCCATTTGTCGTAGCATGTTCGCCTGCTCATTTGTCTCGACGCCTTCGACCACGACGGGTAGATGGAGCGACTGCGCCATTTCGAGCATCGATGAAATGATTTGCGTGCTGCGGCCTTGATCGCGGTCGGTGGGCACAAAGGTGCGGTCGAGCTTGATGACGTCGACGTTGACGTTCTTGAGCATCGCGAGCGTGGACTGACCGGTGCCAAAATCGTCCATATAGGTCGAGAAGCCGCGGGTGTGCAGATCTGCGGTCAGCTTATCCACGGCCTCGGATTCTCCCGTATAAGCCGTCTCGGTGATCTCGATACGCATGAGCTCGGGCGGTAGGTTGTATTGGGCGGCGAGCGCCCCCATATGTTCGGCAACGTCGCAGGCAAGGATATCCACGCGCGACACATTAAGCGAGACCGGAACCACGCGAAGACGGCGATCGAGACGCTCGCGAAGCCATATGGCGACACCCTGCCAAATGTACTTGTCGAGCGTCACTACAAAGCCGCTATCCTCGAGTGCGGGGATAAACGTTGCGGGCGAAATGAGAGAGCCGTCCTTGTCAATCCAGCGGGTGAGCGCTTCGGCACCAATAATCTCGCCGGTTTCCATATCGACCTGGGGTTGCAAGTGGTAGGTAATGCGACCGTCCGAGAGCGCGTACTGGAATTCGGTCAGCGTGCGGTGGAACACGACTTCGCGCTCGTACTCCGCGGGGCAGAAAATGGCAATGCGCTCCTTGAAGTCGTTTTTTGCGCGCCGATTGGTAAACATGGCCTTCGCCTGCGCATCGATGGTGATTTCCTCACTGGAGTCGATGGGGTAAACGCCCATGGACGGCCAAAAACCTACGCCGTCATCATGCCTAGCTACTGCCTCGCGAACGCGGTTGTAGATTTGATGGACGGTGATGTGCTTAAAGGGGATGAGTACGCAAAAGTCATCTTGGCCCCAGTATCCTGCGACGCCCATATCGGCATTCTCGATGTCCTTGAGGACCGTGCCCACATCGGCGAGCACGCGGTCGCCCTCGGCCTGGCCGTGCCATTCATTAAACAGGCGCATGTGGCCCATGTCGACCGTGGCGATGCACCAGGCGCCGTTGCGCCTTGCCTCGAGAAATGCGTTGGCGCGCCGCATAAACTCGCTGGGTCGATAGAGGCCCGTGAGCGAGTCGATACGTTCGGCTATGGCGCTTTTGCGCTCCGCCTCGGGTATGGGGAGGCTGTCGTTGGGAACAAGCCCGCCGGCCGTGCGAAGGCGACGGTCGAGTTCGCCTAAAACGGCGGTCGCTTGATGGGTTAAGTGCTCGTAAAAGGCCGGGACGACAAGGCAGACGGGAGTAATGGTGTCGCCTGCGATTCGAACAGGAGCGAAAACGGCCTCTTTAAGGTGGCGGGTCAGTTGCTCGAATGCCTCGTGGTCTAGTTCGTTGCTGAGCACGACGAACTGGACGCTTCGTGAACGGTAGACCCGGCTCCTGCCGCGGGTGATCGACAGCATGCGGCCAGCGTATTCGGCAAGCATGTTGTCGACAGCCTCGGCCCCGTAGAGCTCGTTGAGCTTTGTCGTGCCACGAACGCGCACTGCTATAAGCCCTGTCTCGCAACGATCGCGGCGGCAGGCGTCGATGGCGTTGGCCAGCATGCGCTGCGTTCCGAGGCCTGTGGCGGCGTCGACGGTTTCGGCAAGTGAGTGGTTGACGAGCTCACCGACATAGAGCGAGGGGACATTTCCGTCGCCGTCGATACGAAACCCGCGAGCACGGCAAAGGACGTAGTCGCCGACGGCGTTGCGCACACGATATTGCATGACGCGACGGTGCTTGGTGCCGTTGTAGACTTGGTCGATGTCGTTGATGCAGGCCTCAAGGTCGTCGGGATGGACGCGCGTTTTCCAGTAATCGCGACAGTTGTCTATGTGCTCCGAGGGAAGGCCAAGATCGCGCAAGGCACCTTGTGACCAAAGGGTGCGATGTTTGTCCAAGTTCTCGATAAAGAAATAACGGCCCTCGTTGAGCATCGAAAAGGCGTCAAAAATTCGATCGCTTATTTCGAAGTCGTCGGCGTGAACTTGCGTGATATTGCGTCGATCGAGGTGCATTGCATGACGTAGCTTGTAGTCGTACATGCGATGGTCGGCATCGAGCGTCATGCGATTGGAAGCTTCGCCCAGGGCGGGGTCGGCATGTGACACTCCGTAGCTAAACGAGCGGGGCATCTCGGAATCGTTGTTTTTGAGCAGAACCGTTCGGCAGTGTTTCAGACGTTCGGCGAGGTCGTCCTCGGTTGCAATCGTAGATAGGATGGCAAACTCGTCACCGCCTATGCGAAACGCCGCTTCGCCCACCTTCATATACAGCTTAAGATAGAGACTTACCTGCAAGATATAGCGGTTGCCCTCGTCATGCCCAAAGACGTCGTTGCAGTGCTTGAGATTGTCGATATCGATGAACGCCATGGTAACGGGGGCGTCCTGCTCCCAGAGCTCCTCGAGGGAACGGGCAAAACCGCCGCGGTTGCCAAGCCCAGTAAGCTGGTCGGTAAAGGCAGTCCTGATCAGATCCTCCTGCCGCTCGAGAAGGTCACGGACGGTCTTTTCGAGCGTTTCGGTGTAATTGCTGACAGTATCCATGTTCTAAGCGGCTTTCTGAGGTCGGGGCGGATTGCGTCGGGCGAGCTCGTTGTGTACACGCGTCGTTGCTCAGCGCTTTGCATGTATCCAGGCCCCCGCCTTGCTGCGTTGTTGAGTTAATTTACCGGCTAATGTTCGCTGTTGATAACAGCTGAGTAGTGTAAACAACGGTGCACAATTATATATGGGTGTACATGCTGTGGGCGGCTATTATTCGACAAGCAGTAGCGCGACGATGCGATGTTCGATAAAAATGCGACTGGGACGGTATATGTTGACGGGTATACTTGTCCCGTTTTAAAACGCAGGAACGGAGATGGTCGCATGGCACAGTCAAATATGACGCGCACGGTGGGGCTTGCGCTCGAGGGAGGCGGCTACCGCGGTATGTATACAGCGGGCGTGCTCGATGTATGGATGGAGCGCGGTTTGACCTGCGACCATATGGTGGGCGTCTCGGCGGGCGCGGCGTTTGGCTACAACTTTAAATCGCGCCAGATCGGCCGCGCCATTCGCTATAACAAGGCCTATTGCGCCGACAAGCGCTATGCGAGCGTGACCAGCTGGCTGCGAACCGGCGATATGTACAATGCCGACTTTGCTTATCACGAGGTGCCTATCGAGCGCGATCCCATCGACTTGGAGGCGTATCGCACCTGTCCCATGCGATTTACGTGCGTGTGTACCGATATCGAGACGGGCAAGGCCGTCTATCACGATCTGCCGTATGGCGACGAGCGCGATATCGAGTGGATTCGGGCGTCGTCGGCAATTCCCGTGGCGACGCGTCCCGTTGCTATTGACGGGCATAAGTATCTGGATGGTGGCGTGGCTGATTCTATTCCCAGCGCGTGGCTGTTTGCGCAGGGGTATGACCGCAATATCGTGGTACTCACGCAGCCGGCGGGCTTTGTGAAGCAGCCCAACAGCGTGATGCCCATGCTGCGGCGCGTGTTCCGTCACTATCCGGAGTTTGTCGCAGCGCTTGAGCACCGGCATGAGGTCTACAATGCCACGCTCGATGACCTGGCACGTCGCGAGGCTGCCGGCGAGATCTTTGTGGTGCGTCCGAGCGAATCGGTGAAGGTGCCGTCGCTGTGTCGCGAGCCCGATGAACTTGAGCGCATCTACCAGATTGGTCGCCGCGATGCGGAGGCGACCTTGCCGGCACTGGAGGCATATCTGGCAGGGTAGAGGCTGCTGCCGCCATCTCGGCGGAAAGCGCATCCCGGAATGGAGGCTCAAACTGGGATGTGCTTTCCATTGCTGAAGATATGAAGCTGCGAATCAGCTGCTCGGCCTAGACTTACGCCTGCTGCCAGGTGTCGACGAGCTCCTTGGCCGCGGCGTAGGGGTCATCGGCGCTGCAGACGGCGCTCACCACGAAAAAGCCGTCGACGCCGGTGGCCTTGAGCTGTGGCAGGTCGGCCGTCTTGACGCCGCCGCCCACCACGATGGGCACGGGGCTTGCCGCGTGGAGGGCGGCCAGGTCCTCAAAGCTCTTGGTGATGATAGAGCCGTCGGCCGCGCGTCCGCAGTCGCGCTTGGTCTCGGTCTCGTGGAGTGGGCCGATGCCCAGGTAGTCGACTAGGCTCATGTCGGCGGTCTTGACGTACTCGAGCATCTCCTCGCAACGGGCGGAAAGGCCCACGATGGCGTTGGGCCCCAGCAGCTTGCGACAGACCTCGACGGGAATGTCGCTCTGACCCACGTGCACGCCGTCGACAGCAATGCCCTGCTCGCGCGCGGCGAGTACGCAGTCCAGGCGGTCGTCAATCAGCAAAGCGACCTGACCGGTCTTGCCGGCCTGTGCGATTGCCTGCGCGGCGTCGCCGGTCAGCGCAATGATCTCGCGGGCGCTTGCCACCTTGGAGCGCACCTGGATGCAGGTAAAGCCGGCGTCGAGTGCCTGGGCCACCACATCGCCCACGGGGCGCCCGAGCGTGTTTTCGGGGCCGAGCACCAGATAGGCCGAGATATCAAGGTTGTCGCGGATACTCATCGTGTTTCCTCCTGCTTTTTGATCTGAGCTTCCATGCGCTCGAGCTTGCCGGTCATGGTGTCGGTAAATCCGGGTCGAATATCGGCTTTGAGCACGACTTCGGTGCGGATGCCCTTGCTCGCCAACACAAAGGTTGCGTCGCGCACGACCTGCATGACCTCGTCCCAGTCGCCCTCGATCTCGGTGAACATCGAGGTGGTGCGGTTGGGAAGGCCGCTCTCGCGAATGACGCGCACGACCTCGGCGACCTCGGCGGACAGCTCATCGCCGGTGCCGCACGGGGCGATGGCCACGGCGACGAGCGTATTCATGCCGGCATCGGTTGCGGGCTCGGACATGGCCTATGCCTCCTCGAGGTCGAGCTGGTTGTTGGCGATGTCCTGGGCGGTTGCGCGGTAGAGCTCGTCGATAAAGGCGACCTTAAAGCTTGCCGGGGCGTCGGCGACAGCGGCGGCACGCGAGCCGGCAACGTTGTAGACGGCGGTGCCGCAGACGGCGGCCGTAAACGGGTCGGCAGCGCAGGCGTACACAGCCAGCACACCGCCTTGCGAGCAGCCGCAACCGGTGATCTTGGACATGAGCGGGCTGCCGCCGTGGGACTTGGCCACGGTCATGCCGTCGGTGATCAGGTCGACTTCGCCCGAGACCACAACGGCGCCGCCGGTGTAGCGGGCGAGCGCCACGGCGGCATCGCGGGCGGCGTCGACCGTGTCGGTGGTATCGACACCGCGCACGCGGCTCAGATCGGCCGCCTCGCCCTCAAGACCCCACAGGCCGGCGAGCGCGATGATCTCGGAGGCGTTGCCGCGCACGATGGCGGGCTTGTACTGCTTAAGCTCGTTTACCAACTGGGTGCGCAGACTGCCGATGCCCAGACCCACCGGATCGAGCACCCAGGGCTTGCCGGCGTCGTGTGCCGCCTTGGCCGCGCGGGGAATCGTCTGCTCGTAGATGGGGAAGAGCGTGCCCATATTGAGATAGATGGCGCCGCCGCCGGCAACGAGCGCCTCGCCCTCGTCGGGAAGATAGACCATGGCGGCCGATCCACCCACAGCGAGCTGCGCGTTGGCGACAAAGTCGATCGTCACCGTGTTGGTGATGGAGCCGGCCATCGGATTGGTGGTGCGAATCTCCTCCACGGCCTTGACCATATGTTGCTTAAGCTGTTCCGAATCAATCACTGCACATGCCTCCTTGGCATAGAAAAGGGGCGCTGTGCATAGACAGCGCCCCTGTAAAGGCGGCATGCTCCCTACGCCAGCATTAACTGACAGGTTCAAAGGATTGGGCCCCATGCCCTCTCAGCCTTGTGGTTTGCACCGCCGGCACTCCCGCATCGAATCTGTTGTTCCCTATACTAGCGCACCTGCCAAAAAGGGACAGGTTTATTTTGGCAGGTAACAACTGGGACTTTGCGTTTTCCCAGATGAAACCTGCCGAAATAAACCTGTCCCTTTTTGGCAGGTCGGTACAATAGATGGGATTAAGAATGACCGAGGGGACTCTATGATCAAACTTGTGCTGACCGATATGGACGATACACTGATTCCAGCCGGGCATGACGGCGCCAGCGACTACGCCATTGAGGGTATTCATGCCATGCAGGCGGCGGGTTTGCACTTTGGGCCGGTTTCGGGTCGTCAGCCGTCCGCGATGGGCTGGATGTTCAAAAACCGTTCCGGGTGTTATTCGACCGGTGCGTTCTGTAACGGCCAGGTGATGTTTGTTGACGGCGAAGTAGTCGCCTCGCGCGCAATCGACAACGATGCTCTGATGCGTTTGGCCGACTATCTGGAGCAAGAGACCGACGATACATTTCTAAAAGTCTACAGCCTGGGCGATGACTTTTGGGGCAACGATGCCCATTGTGTGACGAGTGACCCCGAGCGCGTTCGTCGCGCCATGGAGTCGGGCGGCAACGCGTGGCTCAAAGGCGAAGAGGCCCCATGTCGTCCCGTCGTCGATGACGCGTCGGTGTTTAAGGCGAATATCTGGAGTGCCCGTTCGCGTGAGGAGCTCGCGGAGCTACGTGAGCGCGTTGCCGCTGAGGTGCCGGAACTCTCGCTTGTGTTTCCCAACAACCGAGTGCGCCTGTTCGACATCCTTCCGGCTGGTTGGGACAAGGGCTGCGCTGCGCTGGAGCTGGCGCGCGCTTTGGGCCTGACGCCCGACGAGGTGGCCGTATTCGGCGATTCCGATAACGATTTGCCCATGATCGATGCCGTTCCTAACTCCGTTGCAGTCGCCAATGCCAACGAGGCCGTCACGGCTGCCGCACGCTGGCATATTGGCGCTGCGGCAGATGATGCGGTTGCCGGGGCTCTGCATCAGATTGCCGCCTGCGCCGCGACGGGGGAGATGCCGTCGTTTATGCGTCAAATGGACGCGGCAGGTTTTGGCGTCACGAACGTCTAGGGAGAAGGCTATGAAGCTCCAGCAGCTCAGATATGTTGTTAAGGTTGCCGAATGCGGTAGCATCACCGAGGCCTCGCGCCGGCTCTTTGTGTCGCAGCCCTCGATTACCGCGTCGATTCGCGATCTCGAAAACGAGATGGGTGTGCATATCTTTGAGCGCACCAACAAGGGCGTCATTGTGTCCGAGGAAGGCGAGACCTTCTTGGGCTACGCGCGCCAGGTGCTCGACCAGGCCGACCTGCTCGAGGGCAAGTACAAAGGCACGTCCGAGCAGGTGCCGCACTTTAGTGTGAGCTGCCAGCATTATTCCTTTGCCGTTAATGCGTTTGTCGATGTGATCCGCGAGTTCGATGCCGCGCGCTACGACTTTACCCTGCGCGAGGAGCAGACCCACGAAATTATCGAGGATGTCGCGCATATGAAAAGCGAACTCGGCATCCTGTATCTGTCGGAGCACAATCGCGAGGTCATCGAGCGCATGCTTGCCGCCAACGAGCTCGTGTTCGAAGGGCTCTTCTGCGCCACGCCGCATGTCTTCGTCTGCGCCGACCATCCGCTGGCGGGCCGCTCCAGCGTGACGCTCGAGGATCTGGAAGACTACCCGTTCCTGTCCTACGAGCAGGGCAGCTACAACTCGTTTTACTATTCCGAGGAGCTGACCTCGACGTTCGAGCGTCGCAAAAATATCCGCGTGCGCGACCGTGCGACGTTGTTCAATTTGGCCATGGGCCTCAACGGCTACACGGTATGCTCGGGCGTGATCAGCCACGAGCTCAACGGCCCCGGCATTATCTCGATTCCGCTCGACGTGGACGAGTACATGGAGATTGGCATCATCACGCGCAAGAACACGACGCTCACGCGCTACGGTCGGGCCTATATCGACGCGATTCGTCAGCATATCTAGGCTGCTGTGCTCCGCACGGTTCAAGTCTCTTTATGACAGTCCAGACTGATATAGGAAGCATCTATATCAAACTGTTATAAACGTATATTTTACGATGACCATATAAGCGCTCATACTCTGTCCCAGTAAAGCAACCAATGCAAAGGGAGATATCTATGAGCACTTCGATTCAACCGAACGCGCCGTTTCGTGCCGATATCGTCGGCAGTTTTCTTCGTCCGCAGGCTGTAAAGGATGCCCGTGCCGCCTATGTCGCGGGTAAACTCGACGCTTCCGGCCTTAAGGCCGTCGAGGACGATGCCATTCGCGATTTGGTGGCCAAGCAGAAGGCCGCCGGCCTGCAGGTGATCACCGATGGCGAGTTCCGCCGCAGCTACTGGCACCTCGATTTTATGTGGGGACTCAACGGCATTGAGCGCCGCGCCTCGCGTACGGGCTACATGTTTCACGATGAGGAGACTACCGCCGACACCGCCGTGGTAACCGGCCCCATTAGCGGCGAGAACCATCCGTTCGTCGAGCACTTCAAATTTGTCAAGTCACTCGAGGGGGAGGGCCAGGTCGCACGGCAAACCATTCCGGCGCCGATCCAGACGTTCTCTGAAGTCACGCTCGACCGCTGTGATGGCCAGCAGGAGAGCCTGCGCGCCGTCTATAAGACCGACGAAGAGCTCGCCGATGCCATTGCCGCAGCATACCGCACCGTGATTGCCGACCTGTATGCCGCGGGCTGCCGCAACATCCAATTTGATGACTGCACCTGGGGCATCTATTGCGATACCGACTTTGTGTCCAAGACCGGCATGAGTCCGGTTGACCTGCAAAAGGTGTCCGAGCTAGGTGTGGCGCTCAACAATGACGCAATCGCGGACAAGCCCGACGATCTGGTTATCAACACGCACGTGTGCCGCGGCAACTATCACTCCACCTATGCTTTTGAGGGCGGCTACGACCCCATCGCGCCGTACCTGTTCGCACATGAGAACGTCGATGCGTTCTATCTGGAGTTCGACACGCCCCGCGCCGGTGGTTTTGAGCCGCTCAAGTACGTTGCCCCCGGCAAGAAGGTGGTGCTGGGACTGATTACTACAAAGGCGGCTGAGCTTGAGGACGAGGACGTTATCGTCGAACGTATCCACGAGGCCGCAAAGTATGTGCCGCTCGAGAACCTGTACCTGTCGCCCCAGTGCGGCTTTGCCAGCTGCGAGATTGGCAACAAACTGACCGAGGACGAACAGTGGGCAAAGATCGCGCTGGTCAAGCGCATTGCCGAGCGCGTTTGGAAGTAACGCTACCGTTCGCAGGTGACGGTGCGTGCGAGACATGGCGTATCACGTACAATGGTTCGGATCGTATCGTTCGGGCAGGTTATCCGATATGCCTGATCGCCCTTCCATCATGAAAGGACTTCCATGTCCCAATCCTCGACGCCCGCCGTCACCAATGCCATCTACGATGCGTCATCGCTCGGCCGCCCGCGCATGTTTGTGTTGGGTTTGCAACACATGTTTGCGATGTTCGGAGCCACGGTGCTCGTGCCCGTGCTCACCGGCCTTTCCGTTTCGGCGACGCTTCTGTTCGCCGGCATCGGCACGCATCTGTTTCATTTTCTATCGCGCGGTAAGGTGCCGGCATTTTTGGGCTCATCGTTTGCCTTTATTGCCGGTTATGCCGCAATCGCGCCCAACGGCGAGACCGAGCTTTTGCCCTACGCCTGCCTGGGCGTAGCTTGTGCCGGCCTGCTCTATCCGGTGCTCGCGGCCCTGTTCCGCGCCTTTGGCGCCAAGCGCGTTATGCGTTTCTTCCCGCCGGTGGTGACCGGCCCCATCGTCATTTCCATCGGCCTGATCCTAGCGAGCTCTGCCATCGCCAACTGCCAGACCAACTGGCTTGTCGCCGCTGTCGCTGTGGCCGTCATCATCATCTGCAATATTTGGGGCCGCGGCATGGTCAAGATCGTGCCGATTTTGCTGGGCGTTGTGGTGAGCTATGCCGTTGCGGCTGCGTTGAGTGAGGTCGATTTTTCGGGCGTTGCCGCCGCTCCGTGGGTCGGTCTGCCCATCGTGTGGGACAACACCGTGTTTGCGCTCTTTGGCCCGCAGCTCGATAGCGGTCTTGCCACGACGGCCATCATCACCATCATGCCGCTGGCCTTTGCGACCATGATTGAGCACATTGGCGATATCTCCGCCATTGGCTCTACCTGCGAACGCAATTACATTGCCGATCCCGGTCTGCACCGTACCCTGCTCGGCGATGGCCTGGCGACCATCTTGGCGTCGCTCTTTGGCGCTCCGGCCAACACCACGTATGGCGAGAACACCGGCGTGCTTGCGCTTACGCGTGTGTTCGACCCGCGCGTGATTCGCATTGCCGCCTGCTGTGCCATCGTGCTTTCGTTCTGCCCCAAGTTTGCTGCTGCGATCGCTGCTATGCCGGCGTGCGTTATCGGCGGTGTGTCACTCGTGCTCTACGGCATGATCAGCGCCGTTGGCGTGCGTAACCTCATCGAGAATCAGGTTGATTTCCAGAACAACCGCAACGTGCTGGTGGCGGCTCTGGTGCTCGTGCTTTCGCTCGGCATTGCCTACAGTACCGCCGGTGCCATCGCGCTGGAGCTGGGCGGCGTGACGATTTCGCTTTCGGGCCTTGCCGTGGGCTCGCTGGTGGGCATTGTGCTCAACGCCATCCTGCCCGGTAATGACTTTGAGTTCGATACTTCCGAGCTTGAGGAGACTGCTGAATAGCAGCTGCGTTCAGCCAAATTAAAAATGGCGTCCATGCGTATGTACGCGTGGACGCCATTTTTAATGCGTCAGTATCCAGTGGATGCCGCGCGCCATGCGCAGGTCAGTTTGGGCAAAGTGATTGCCGGGGTTGAGCTCCAGCGTTGTTGGAATGTCACGCTCTATAAACAGCTCTTCCATCGCGCGCGTGTCGTCGAGTACGTGCCGCATCATGCGGTTGGGCGTCTTGGTTTCCTTTTTACCGAGCGACAGATAGGCGGCGTCGGGCGTGGCTGTCATCGTGCGCTCACGCGCGTAGTCGATAAAGCCGGGGAACCACAGCGACCCCGATGCACTCGCCGCGCGCTCAAAGACAGCTGTTTGCCAAAGTGCCCACAGTGCAAAAAGACCCGCCAACGAATAGCCGACAACGCCGCGCCAGGTGGGCGGTTGCGGGAGCGATGATTCGGCCTCTGGGATTATCTGCTTCAACAACTCGTCAAGAAAACCAGCAGCCTGTCCACCAAAGGGCTCGGCATCTCGTATAGTTCCCTCACATTCCCAGGGGCTCAGCTCGCGATTCCAATCGAGTCCTCCGATGGCGACAAGGGTGAACGGCGGGCAGTCGAGCTCTCGGCAGCGCTCGTAGACTTCACTACCGTCGCCCATAACCACGGGGAGGTAGATGACGGGCGTACCTTCCGCACGCTCTGAATAAACGGTTATCTGCTTATGATGCGCTTCCAAGGCAGGCTTCTCTCGGTGTTGTGATATTGACAGCCTCAATTGTCGCACGCTGGCACGGGGGCAGACGCTAAAAGAAAGGCGCGGAGCCGTTCGATGCGACTCCGCGCCTTGTTGTTTTGCTTCGGCAGACTATGCCGTTACGCCACGAAGAAGTAGACGAGGAAGGCAAGGGCTGCGATCCACATGAGCGGCTTGATCTTGGAGGCCTCGCCCTTAAAGAGCGCGACGATCACGTAGGCGATAAAGCCCAGACCAATGCCGGCAGAGATGGAGTAGGTGAAGGGCACGCCGGCGACAATCATGAACGCCGGGAAACCCTGCGACACGTCGGACCAATCGATCTCGGAGGCCTCGCTCATCATGAGGTAGCCGACGTAGACCAGAGCACCGCAGGTGGCGGCGCTGGAAACGATGGTGACGATGGGGGAGAAGAACGCGGCGAGAATGAACAGCACGCCGGTGGTGACGGAGGTGAGGCCCGTGCGGCCACCGTCGGCGGCGCCGGAAGTGGACTCGACGAAGGTGGTGATGGAGGAGACGCCCATGAAACCGCCCACAGCGGCGGCGGCGGAGTCGACGATCAGGATCTCCTTGATATTCTCGACGTTGCCGTCGTCGGTGAGGAACTCGCCCTGCTTGGCCACGGCCATCGCGGTGCCCATGGTGTCGAAGAAGTCACTCATGAGCAGCGAGAACGAGATGACGAGGAGCGTGGGGTCGGTAAGGACCTTGACGATGGCGGGCACGCCGCCGGCGTCGGCGATGGGGCCACCGATGCTCGAGAAGTCGAGCGGGGCGATGATACCGGTCGGAGCATGGGTCACACCTAGGGGGATACCGGCGATGACGGCGACGACGATGCCGATGAGCAGCGAGCCGGGGACGTTGCGGCAGGCGAGGGCGACTGTCACCAGGATGGAGATGATGCCGACGATGAAGGTGGGGGAGGTGATGTCGCCCAGACCGACGAGTGTACCGGCGCCAGCGGTGATAATGCCGGCATCGCACAGGCCAATCATGGCGATGAACAGGCCCAGACCCACCGAGATGGCGTGACGCAGGACAACCGGGATGGCGTCCATGATGGCCTCGCGCAGGCCACAAAGCACGAGCAGCAAGATGACGATACCCTCGAGGAAGATGACGCTCATGGCCACGTGCCAGTCACCGCCGCAGACGGTGGTGGTGATTCCAGCGATCATCGCGTTGACGCCTAAGCCCGACGCGCAGGCGAGCGGGCGGTTGGCGAAGATGCCCATGCAGATGGTCATGATGCCGGCGCCCAGGCAGGTGGCGCAGGCGAGCGCTCCCGCATCGATGCCAGCGCCCGAGAGCACCGCGGGGTTGACGGCGATGATGTAGGCCATCGCCAGGAATGTTGTCAGTCCAGCGCGGAGTTCGGTCCCGATTGTGGACTTGCGCTCGCTGACGTGAAATAGTTCGTCCATGCATACCCTTTCCTTGCTCGGCCCCGAGTTTAGGCCGATTGACACGAACTCACCCACTATAGCCCCTTTACGACGCTGTTGTTCCTCGCATGTTGATGTTCGGCGCTTTGTAGCAGACGGACGGTATTTTTCGCATGAAAATGTGTGGGTACCGTATACTTAAGCGGTTACAACGACCCCTATGGAGGAACGTATGATTAAAGAGCTTTGCCACGACGAGGCTATCCTGTCCCAGCGTTGCGAGGTTGCGACCGTCGAGGACGAGTCGGTTGCTCAGGACCTGATCGATACCATCAAGTCGCTCGACGATGCCGGCTGCTTGGCCGCTAACCAGATTGGCGTTACCAAGAAGGTTTGCGTCTACCTGGACGATGCCGGCGAGCCCCACGTGCTCTACAACCCCCGTCTGGTGTTTGGCCTGGGCGCCAGCAAGATGGAGGAGAGCTGCCTGACGCACGAGGAGGTCACCAAGTCCACGCGCTATATCAAGTGCAAGGTCGCTTATGACGTGATCGTCGACGGCAAGATGCGCGAGCGCAAGCAGGACTTTGTGGGCTTCGAGGCGCAGATGATTCAACACATGATTGACCACTGTCTAGGAAAGTTGGTCTAAGGGGACCAAAGCACCGCACTTCGTCTCTTTTGGTCCGGACGTGACATTGTTGTCATGTCCGGGCTTTTGTGTTTAGCGCCTTTTTGTTTGGTGACAATAACCTTAGCAGGAACGTAAAGCTAGGAGGCGCTATGTGTACGAGCATTCGATTTACCGATAATTCTGGTCACATGTATCTAGGCCGCAACCTAGACTGGAGCTTTGACTACGGCCAACAGGTTCGCGTGATGCCGCGCGGGTTCCACGTCCCGTATTCGTTTATCGACGATGCGTCGGCGGCGCACGCGGTAATCGGCATGTGCATCGATTACGAGAACTACCCTATGTTCTTCGACTGCGGCAACGATGCGGGCCTCGCCGTGGCGGGCCTCAATTTCCCGGGTTATGCCGAGTATGCCGAGGGCCCTGTCGACGGCAAGAACAATATCGCGGCCTATGAGTTTCCCCTGTGGGTGGCAGCGACGTTCTCGACGGTCGATGAGGTCGAGGCCGCGCTGCGCGACACGGTGATTGTCGCCAAATCTGCCGGAGAGGGGCTGGGCGTGTCGCTGCTCCATTGGATTATCGGCGACAGCCAGCGCAGCATCGTGGTCGAGATGATGGCTGACGGCCTGCATGTATACGACAATCCGGTCGACACCCTTGCCAATCAGCCGACTTTCCCGTGGCACATGGAAAACCTGCGCACCTATATCACGGCCACAAGCGATTTTCCGCAGACGGCGACATGGCGTGCCGCCGAGCTTAAGCCCTATGGAGCCGGTGCCGGCATGCGCGGCATTCCGGGCGATTGCTATTCGCCGAGCCGTTTTGTAAAGGCGGCGTACCTCAATGCCAATTACCCACAAAAGGAGAGCGAGACCGAAAACGTCGTTCGCATGTTTCGCTCGCTCGAGGGCGTGGTGATGATCGAGGGAGCGTCCAGGATGGGCGATGGCAAGTTCGAGAAGACTATCTACACCGGATGCTTTAGCGCGCGCACGGGCAATTATTACTACGCGATGTATGGGGATCCGTCGATTCGCTACGTGAGCCTGATGGATGCCGAGGGCGCGAGCCCCGATAGGCTCGTGGTTCCCGAGCCGCGCCGTTCGTAGCCGTTAGCTTTACTGCAATGCAAAGCGGCCCTGCGCCTCTCGTGAGGCGCAGGGCCGCTTGGTAGATCAGAAGTTGAAGGCAAACATGATGCCGATGACTTTGTCAAGATATATTAAACAAACGGTAGCTTCAATTCATCTTTGGAATAATAGCCGTTCAAAAGCGAATCGATTGGCTCATTTAGATTATATAAAATTTCTTTAGTTTTACTTCCGAGCGGCGCGCCGGGCATCTGGCATCAACGGATTCCCTGTTTTGGCGCTTCGAAGGCACGGACTCCGTTTCGTTAATTTCTGATTAGAAATGCTGAAAATCCAGTCAGAAGCGGGCTGGGGAACGGGGCAATAAAAATGGCTTTCGAAATGAGTCGGCGAAGCTTTTTAACGGCCGGTGGGGCCACAATGCTGGCGGGCACCGCCTCTATGCTTGTTGGCTGCGCGTCTGGAAGCGAAAGTGGCGCGGGAAGCGTGGCTGCCGGCAAGGATGATGCACTGAAGGTTGATAGCGACGGCAAATCGGGTGGCACGGATAGCGACGTTAGCGAATTCTACGAGCACGTTATCTCTGTTTCTGCACTTGCGAAAACATATGCAATCGGAGAGAAGATTGTCGGCGTGGCGATTGAATACGACGTGGATGTCGATGCGTCTTCGGTTGATCCCGGACATGGCGGCATCGGTCAACAGGCTCAGGAAAAGGGGCTGGGATCTTTCTCGGTTTTGGGACGCTCGATTGTCACTGCCTATGTAAACGACAAAGCCGAGCTGAGTGATGAAGGGGGCAAAAGCAAGGGAACGTACGTCATCGTCGAGCTCGATCCAGCAGATGCGGGCGCACAGACGTTGATGTTTCAGATGACGCGTGGGTGCGTAGGCTCAAACGGTCCCGTATCCCTTGATAGCGGTTGCGTCAAAATCGCCCAAATAAAGGATCTTAAGGATTCTGCAGGTAAAAAGCTTACAGGCGACGAGACATCCTCCCGATATCTCGTGGCTTCGACTGTTCTCAACTCCGAGGCAGACAAGTTTGTTGCAGGGACCTACGATGACCCCAAAACTGGATTCCATGCTTCGTTTGCCTTGGCACAGCCTGACGACTACGACAAGGCAAAGAAATACCCCATCACGCTCTTCCTGCCGGATGCGGGGGTAACCACCTGCGATGTGAGGGTGAATCTTCGTCAAGGTCTGGGAGCCCTTGCCTGGGCTGATGGGTCACAATTTGTGCTGACGATCGCTGGAACTTGTTGCGATATCGAGACTTGCCTGCATGTAATCGAGGACCTGATCGACCAGGGTTACTCAATCGATCCGGATCGAATTTACGGGACGGGCGAATCTGCCGGGTGCATGGCCCTCATCGAATATGCCTCCAAGCATCCCGATGACAATTCCTTTGCAGCGCTTATGCTCGTTGCCGGGCAAGGCAACATGACTCCGATTGCCAAGACGCCCATGGTGATATTCGTTTCTGAAGACGATTCCAATTCCTATGGCGGCATGACGGATCCCGAGAAGGGTGTCGCGAGTATCGGAATTCCTTATGTTGAGAAGCAGCTGAATTGCGCCTATAACTATGACGGCGAAGGACATACGAGTGGCCTGTGGGTTGATTACGACGCAACGGGAGAGAAAAACCCTTCGGGTAACCAGGAAGGAGCCAAGGCGGCTAGCAGCCAGAAGACGCTCGATGAGCTTATGGTCGAGCTCTCGGATGTCTGCTCCTCGGCCTGTAAACAAGCGGTGACCGATGGGGCGCATGTCGTTTTCCTTCATGTAGAGAAGGGAACTCTCGATAGCACCGACAAGACGGTCCAGGGTGGAAACACTCATAACTTTACCTGGCAATACGCTTATGCGATTCCCGAACTCATCGAGTGGGTGAGAGACCAGTCTCTATAGCCTGCTTCTTTTTCGATGGCATTTCAATGTGGGCTAGGGTTATATGACCGATTGGGGCCAGGCGGTTGTCTAGCCCCGGAAATGCCGAATAGCAGTCTACGATTACGTCCAGGTAAAGCCTCAAAGGTGTTTTACCTGGCCAAAAACGTAGACAAAAGCGGCCCTGGCAGATCGTGAGACGCAGGGCCGCTGTCGTTGATTTATGGCGCCGCTAGAAGTTGGCGTCGTTGAGTTGTTCGTTCTCGAGGCCGTCGAGCTGTTGCTGTTCGGGCGTATCGGCGACGCTCTCGAGCAACTCGGTGGGATCGACGTTCATGTCCTTACCGGCTTCGTTGCCGTTGACCAAGTCGTCCGAGAAGATGTCGACTTCCATTTCCTCGGCCTCTTCGATCTGAACCTCGAGCGGCACCTGGGTGCGCACGAGCTTAACGGCCGGGCGCATGCGGGCAAAGAGCGGTACGTACTCAATGATGATGGCCGAGTTCTCGAGACCGTACCAGCGTGCCGGGCTTCCGCAGGCGCGGCGGACGGCGTACTTGATGGCCATCACGCGGTGGTCATTGCGGTTGATGTCCGTTTCGGGGGCAAGCATCTTGCGCAGCATGCAAAAGCGGAAGTCACCTACGTTGCCGCGCGTCTCGTAGATGGAGTAGGTGTGATGTTGCGGCGGCAGCTCGCCCGATGCCATCAAGTCGCCGACGATCTGACGCAGATAGGCGTTGACGCGCTGGTTGACCTTAAAGCCCAGGTCCAGGCGCACGCGGAACAAAAAGTCCGTGCCAAAGGTCTCGACGGAATACTCGTGCGTATAGGGTTCGTCGGTAACGTGCACGTTGATGAACCAATATGCCTTGGCGCGCTTGGGGTGCTTGTCCAGGATGGAATAGAGCACGTCGCGGTCGAGTGTGAGCGGATCGGGGCTGTTGGTGAGGAACACCAGATTGTCGGCGAGCACGGGGTAGGTCTCGTCGTTGCGCAGGCGGTTGAGCTGATCGATGTACTTGGAGACGGGCAGCAGGATCGTCTGCGTGCGCTCGATGGCGGTGCCGCGGCGCCACACATACATAAGGCCAAACAGCAGTGCGGCCAAGAAGATCATCACATAGCCGCCGTCAAAGAACATGGTGAGGCACGAGGCGAAGAAGCACAGCTCAATGGCACCAAAGAGCAGGGCGAAGACGCAGGCACCCAGCCTGTGCTTGAGGATGCCGGCGATGTAGCTCGTCAAAAGCGTCGTGGTCATGAGCATGGTCACGGTAATGGCGAGGCCGTAGGCGCTCTCCATGCGCTCGGAGTTTTGGAACAGCAGCACGATGAAGATGCAGCCGACCCACATGATGTTGTTGACGAGCGGAATATAGAGCTGCCCCTTGGTGTCGCTGGGGTAGTGGATGCGCAGATGCGGCATAAGGTTGAGACGCGTTGCCTCGGATACCAGCGAGAACGAGCCGGTGATGAGCGCCTGCGAGGCAATGATGGCCGCCACGGCCGAAAGCACGATGGCAAAGGGGCGCAGGGGCTCGGGAAGCATCATATAGAACGGGTTGACGATATCCATCGCGAGCATCTGGGGATTGGAATTGTTGGCGAGCAGCCAAGCGCCCTGACCCAGATAGTTAAGGATGAGGGCCGCCTTTACGAACGGCCAGGATGCGTAAATGTTAGCCTTGCCCACGTGACCCATGTCCGAATAGAGCGCCTCGGCGCCGGTCGTCGACAGGAAGACGAAGCCGAGCACCATAATACCCGAGTGGTTGATGGGCGAGAACAGGAACATGATGCCACGGATGGGGTTGAGCGCGCGCAGGATGGACAAGTTGCCGAGCATGTTGAACAGGCCGGCGCCAGCCAAGAACAGGAACCACAGCGTCATAAGCGGGCCGAACAGCTTGCCGATTGACGAGGTGCCGGCGCGCTGCATGGCAAACAGGCCGCAGATAATGATGATGGTGATGATGATTACGTTGGTCTGGTCGTCACCCAAAAGCGCATGGCCCCACTCGATAGTGCGCAAGCCCTCGATGGCCGTGGTAACCGTGACGGCGGGGGTGAGGATGCCGTCAGCGAGCAGCGCCGCGCCGCCGATCATGGCGGGGAGAATCAGCCATGGCGCCACCTTGCGCACGAGACTGAACAGGGCGAAGATGCCGCCTTCGTTGTGGTTGTCGGCCTTCATGGCGATTACCACGTACTTGACCGTGGTCACGAGCGTCATGGTCCAGATGACGAGCGAAAGCGCGCCCAAGATCATGTCCTCGCTGACGGTACCGATGCCGCCGTTGTTGGCGACGATTGATTTCATGGTGTACATGGGGCTCGTGCCGATGTCGCCATAGACGACGCCGAGCGTTACGAGCAGCATGCCAGCGGAGAGGGGGATGGCTCCGTGCCCGCCTTGCCCGCGCTGGTCTTGGAGGTTTGCCTCCAGTTTGTTGTGTGCCACGAGGACTCCCTTAGACATCCGGTTATCTGTCTAGGACAAAAAACTTTATGCCGTCTTTATACATACAAGAGCAGTTTGGCACATCGGGTTATTTTAGACAATAATCCTCAGCTGGGGATTATTTATCTATGCAGGTAGCATTTCAAAGCAGGGCTTTTAAGCACGTGCTGTCTGGGCGATGCCAGCCTTGGCGTTTGCGCGTTTGTCGGCGAGTTCGCAAAAAATCGCGCCGCCGATGATAAGCGCGGCGCCCATCAGGCGGACCGGTGTTATGGCTTCACCCAAAAGGGCGGCCGAGAACACGACCGCCGAAAGCGGCTCGAGGTAGCCGACGACAGCGACGGTCTGGACGGGCAGCTTGGCGACGGCGCTAAAGTAGAGCAGGCAACCGATGCCGGTGTTGACGACGCCGAGCATAGCGACGGCGCGCCAATCAATACTGGCGGCGATACCGGCGGACAGGAATGAGGGAGCGCCCTGCGTGATGAGCGTGAGGACCAGTGCGGTCACAAAGGCGGCGCACACCTGGAGCGTGGAGTTCTCGAGGCCCTCGATGTGCGGCGCACCCTTGCTAGCGATGACCATCAATGCATAGCAGAAGGCCGAGGCGATTCCACAGACGATGCCCGCAATGGGCATATTGCCGCCTAGACCTTGCGCTGCAATGAGAAAAGCACCGCAGGCGACGGCGACAAAGCCGGCGATTTTGCCGCCGGTCAGCTTTTCGCCAAAGATGAGCGGGGAGAGCGCCATGACAATGATGGGGCCGCAGTAGTACAGCAGCGAGGATACGCCGACGCCGATCGTCTGGTAGGCGCGGAACAGAAAAATCCAGCTGGCGCCCAGCGCAGCTCCCGAGAGGAGGAGGGCCGCGGCTTCGCGGGGACGAGATGGCGCCTGCAACTTATGGTGTTGGGTAGTGGCGAGGATGGTTAAAAGCGAGAGGGCTCCCAGAAAAGTGCGCAGCAGCACGATATCGGAGCTCGGCAGTGCGATAGCTGCGGCGATGATGCCGTTAGAGCCAAACAACAGTAATGCTGCTAAGTATGTAAACAGTCCGTTGTTCATGCGCTGACATCCCCTCTATATCCGAACATGTTCACTATGGGTGAACTGGCTTTAGAAGAAAAGCGAATATAATGCATGGAAAACATGACAAAAACTCATGCAAGGGTGGGGACGTGCCGTGGAGACCAATATCCAAAAGATGCAGGTGCTGCTGGAGACGGTGCGCGCCGGAAGCTTTACGCGTGCTGCCGAGCGCCTGAGCTATTCGCAGTCGGGCGTGAGCCGTATGGTGGCCGATCTTGAGGCCGACTGGGGTTTTAAGGTGCTCGACCGCAGTCGCGAGGGCGTGGCTCTTTCTGCCGACGGGCGGCAGGTCATGCCGGCTGTCGAGGCGCTCTGCGAGGAATTCACTCGCTTGCAGCGACGGGTGGATGAGATGCGTGGACTCATGCGCGGCAAAATCTGCATCGGTACGTTTTCGAGTGTGGCGACCCACGTGCTGCCGCCGGTGATTGCGCGCTTTCGCGCCGATCATCCGGACGTCGATTATGAGTTGCTGATGGGCGATTACTCAGAGATTGAACAATGGGTGGCGGAAGGTCGCTGCGACCTGGGCTTTATTCCGCGCGAGCCACGCGGCGCCGGCATGGCGTCGCGACCGTTGGTGCAAGACGAGCTGATGGCCGTGGTGCCAGCGGACTCCTCGCTTGCCACCGCGGAGGTCGTTTCCCTTGCCGATTTGGCCAACGAGCAGTTTATCCTGCTGGAACGCGGTAGCGACGACGAGATTACGCCGCTGTTTCGCCGCGCGGGCCTGGCGGTGCGCTCTAAGCTGTCGACCTGGGATGACTATGCGATTATGGCTATGGTCGAGGACGGCCTGGGCGTTAGCATTCTTCCCGCGCTCATCTTGCGTCGCTGTCAGTTCGATGTTGCCGTGCGTCCGCTCGAGGGACATCCTCATCGGCAGATCAATGCGATATATCGAACGGCCGATGTTTCGCTTGCCGCCGCCCGTTTCCTCGAATACCTCTAAACGTGTGCGCGTCATTGCCCACTTTGGGCAAATCTCAGAGTCTGGTGCATTTTCTTATGAAATTGAACTTTCGAATGAGGTGCCGCGTTATACTGCTGCCTAAATTGAACCTTGGTTCAATTCGTATTCTATAAATTGAACTTTGCCAGCAAGGAGGTTCTAGTGGCCCAAGAGACGTTTAGCGATCGCCTGCGACAGACTATGTCCGATCGCGACGTTCGCCAGTCGGACGTAATCCGCGCATCGGAGATGCTCGGCAAAAAACTCGGCAAGAGTCAGATGAGCCAATATGTGAGCGGCAAGACGATCCCGCGGCGCGATGTGGCTGAGCTGCTCGCCCGTATTTTGGAGGTCGATGTTACCTGGCTGCTTGCCGGCGACGCCGATCAAGGCGAGGCATCATCACCCCGCAACGATTCCAAGCCCGAACCCCATCCCTCAGCTCAAATTGCAAGGAGCACCACCATGCGTACTTTTTCTAAATCCACCAAGCTCGATAACGTCCTGTATGACGTGCGCGGTCCCGTCGTCGACGAGGCTGCCCGTATGGAGGACGAGGGCGAGCGCATCCTCAAGCTCAATATCGGCAACCCGGCGCCCTTCGGTTTCCGCACGCCCGACGAGGTCATCAAGGACATGCGCCAGCAGCTGCCCGACTGCGAAGGCTATTCCAACTCGCGCGGCTTGTTCTCCGCGCGCAAGGCGATCATGCAGTATTCGCAGATCAAGGGCCTGCCCAACGTTCAGATGGAGCATATCTACACGGGCAACGGCGTGTCCGAGCTCATTCAGCTTTCGATGAACGCGCTGCTCGACAATGGCGACGAGATTCTGATCCCCAGCCCTGACTATCCGCTCTGGACGGCGTGCGCAACCCTTGCCGGCGGTCATCCCGTACATTATTTGTGTGATGAGCAGGCGGATTGGTATCCCGACCTGGAGGATATGGAGTCCAAGATCACGAGCGCGACCAAAGCCCTCGTCATCATCAACCCTAACAACCCCACGGGTTCCGTCTATCCGCGTGAGGTGCTCGAGGGCATCGTTGAGGTTGCGCGCAGGCACCAGCTCATGATTTTTGCAGACGAGATTTACGACCGCCTGTGCATGGACGGCTATGAGCACGTCTCGATTGCCTCGCTCGCTCCCGATCTGCCCTGTGTCACCTTTAGCGGCCTTTCCAAGTCGCACATGATTGCGGGCTATCGTATTGGCTGGATGGTGCTTTCGGGCAACCAGCGCTGCATGAGCGACTTCATCATGGGTATCAACATGCTCTCCAACATGCGCCTGTGCTCCAACGTGCCGGCTCAGTCGATCGTTCAGACGGCACTCGGTGGTCATCAGTCCGTTAACGACTACATCCGTCCTGGCGGCCGTGTCTACGAGCAGCGCAACTTTGTGTATGAGGCGCTTAACAAGATTGACGGCATCTCGGTGGTTAAGCCGCGCGCGGCGTTCTACATCTTCCCCAAGATGGATGTGAAGAAGTTCAACATCACCGATGACGAGCAGTTCGCCCTTGACCTGCTGCACGAGAAGAAGATCCTGATCACGCGCGGCGGCGGCTTCAACTGGGCTGAGCCCGACCACTTCCGTATCGTGTACCTGCCGCGCATGGAAGTACTCAAAGAGTCCCTCGAAGACCTCGCCGACTTCTTTGACCATTACCGCCAGGCGTAACGGCAAAGGTAGCCTGTAATGAAACGGTCGGCCCGCAACGGATGCGGGCCGACCGTTTTCTGTCTAAGCCCGTGCTGTTAGCGCTTGTCTCGTTGAGCGGGCGAGGTTCGCGCGTGAGCGGCTAGTTCTATTCCAAAATGGAATACAATGGGCTTAAGCTGGAATTGATGTCCGGGTACCTGCTTTTCTAGAATGTTTTCAACAAGATGAAAGGCGGTTCCAACCAATGATTATCGATGCAAATTCCTACTGGTTCGACGAGCGCATCTTTCATGACGAGACGCTCTGCGAACAGTTTTTGGCCGAGGTACCCCGCGCCTATGACACCGAAGGCTATCTGACCATGAATTCCGCCGGCAAACGACAGATCGTGATCGAGATGCCCGCCGGTTCTCCGGGTCTTAACTACATTGAGGGCGACTACACCCTCGAGAAGCGCTTGGCCGATATGGATGAGGCGGGGGTCGACAAGGCGATCCTCAAGCTCCCCGGCTGTCACGAGTGGATGTCGCTCGAGATGTGCCGGCGTTTCAACGACGGTATGGCTGCTGACGCGAAGGCGTCAAGTGGCCGTCTGATTCCGCTTGTCGCTGTGCCGCCCTTTGGCACCAAAGCGAATTTGGAGGAGCTCGACCGCAGGCTCGACGATGGTTTTGCGGGTGTGCAGCTCTGCGCTCACTACGGCAAGCGCTATCTCGACGACCAGGTCTTCTCGAGCTTTTTCGAGCACCTGAACGAACGCCATGTCACCGTTTACGTGCACCATGTTCCCGTGCCGGTCGAGAACGAGTCGCTTCTCGCGTACGACAACCTTCGCCGCTCTTATGGCCGCTGCGTCGACCAAACTACGGCGATCGGCCGAGAGATCTTTGGTGATTTCTTTGAGCGCTACCCCAATATCAAGATGGTCCACTCCATGCTCGGCGGCGCATACTTTGCGTTCAAGGAGATGCTGCTGCCTCATGGCCCCAAGCGCCCTGATGCTTCTGGCCGTTTTCAGGTCGATACCGAGACCGTTTCCAGGCACCTCGAGAACAACATCTATTTCGACATGTCCCATGCTCAGCCTTGGGGCAAGACACTCCTCGCCTGTGCGGTTGACGTGCTGGGTGCAGACCATATTGTTTTTGGCACGAGCTATCCCGTTAAACGCGAGTGGCTCACCGAGGGTGTCGCCTGCGTTCGCGCTGCAAATCTGAGCGATACAGACAGCGACCTTGTGCTTGGCGGTACAGCGCAGCAACTGTACGGTGTCGAGTGAGCGGCAATCAGAGGGGAGTATCTGCCATGGACGAAGGAGAGATGAGGGCTGGGGCCGCTCGTGTGGCCATCGATCTTGGGGACGTGTTGCCGTTCGACGGTTTCGACGAACTCCGTCATGAGGTCTTCGCCCGTGCCCTTATCATCGAGGGAACGGGGCGACGCGCCTGCGTCCTTTCGCTTGAGGTCACCTCGATCGCTCCGGCTCTACTCGCCGATCTGCGTGAGATTGTTGAGGATGCCGCCAATTGCAGCGGTGCTTATTCTTGGGTGGTTCCTACCCACACGTTTTCCATGCCTCACGTCCGCACTCCCGGGCATCTTGCCGACGATGCTACCCGCAATCGCAACGAGCGCTATCGCGCAGCACTCGTCGCTGCCGCCCGCACGGCTGTCGAGCGCGCTGTTGCGGGCATTCGCTCCGTCACTCTCGCCACTGTGGAGGGCGAATGCCCCGTGAACGTTAATCGCGACATCGAGACGCCTGCCGGCTGGTGGTTGGGCTCGAATCCCAGGGGGTTTGCCGACCACACGATGCCCGTACTCGCCATAAGGGATGCCGGGGGCGAGTATGTTGCCGTGCTCGCGACGGCGGACGTTCAGTCCTCCGTGCTCGACGGGTCGCGCGACTCCGAGGGGAGGCGCATGGCGAGCGGAGACCTCTTTGGTTTTGCCGCCATGTCACTCGAGCGCGAGCTGGGCGGCGTTGCCCTGTTGCTGCCAGGCGCCGCGGGCGACCAAAGTCCGGCGGAGCGCGCCATGAACGTCATG
>CABURV010000017.1 GCA_902494035.1 uncultured Collinsella sp. | reverse complement strand
GGACCGCTATGTGGTGATTGCATCAGCCTCGGGTGATGCCAAGGGCGGCGCGCGTTGGCTTGATAGTGCTCAAATGGTTGAAGCATCGTCTGTCGTGTTGCGGGATGAGCAGGCCCCCTTGACCTCTCTGGCCTCCTTTTTGGGCGGCATCGACTACCGTCCGTTTTGGGTGTCTATCAAAACGAGCGGCCTTGCCCTCGTTATTGCCTTTGCACTGGGCCTGTTTGCCGCATGGAAGACCATGGGTACTACGAGCCGTATCAAGGGCCTGCTGGACTCGGTCTTTACCGTCCCCATGGTGCTGCCGCCTACGGTCTGCGGCTTTCTGCTGCTTATGCTATTTGGCCGCTCGACCGGGGTGGGCCAGTGGCTGATCGCGCACGGCGTCTCGATCGTCTTTACGTGGCCCGCGGCGGTGATATCTGCCGTGGTGGTGTCGTTTCCCCTGGTCTACCGTACGGCGCTCGGTGCCTTCGAGAGCCTCGACACGCAGATGCTCGACGCCGCGCGAACCTTGGGATGGCCCGAACGTCGCATCTTCACCAAGCTTATGATGCCGCTTGGTTGGCCCTCGATTGCCGCCGGCACGGTGCTCGCCTTCGCGCGTGCCATGGGCGAGTTTGGCTGCACCCTGTTCTTTGCGGGCAACTATGCCGGCATTACCCAGACCATCCCCATCGCCATCTACTTTGAGTGGATGGGCGGCAACACGTCGGTGGCTCTCTTTTGGGTTGTCGTCGTGATCGCCTTTAGCTTCTTGGTCATCCTGTTTATCAATATGTACACGGCGCACTCGCAAAAGTATCGCGAGCGGGGCCTTTCCCGCGCGGAGCGCAAGCAGGCCAAAGATTTCGCCGGACAGGGCGATTCGCTCGACCCAGTCGGCGGCGATGCGCTGCGCATCGATCGCGAGGCGTTGGCCGAGCTTATGCGCGATGACACGGTCGCAAAGGGAGGTCGATAGGCCATGTCGCTCGTTCTGGATATAAAAAAGCACTATCCCGGGTTTATGCTCGACATGCAGCTTGAGGCCGGCGAGGAGCGCGTGGCGTTGCTCGGTGCCTCGGGTTGCGGCAAGAGCTGCACACTTCGCTGCATTGCCGGTGTGGAGACGCCCGACGAGGGCAAGATCGTCGTCAACGGCGTGACCTTTTTTGACTCGGCGGCGGGCATCAACCTGTCGCCACAGGCGCGCAAATGCGCCCTGCTGTTCCAAAACTATCAGCTGTTTCCTAACATGACGGTGGCCGATAACGTATGCGCCGGTGTAAAGGATGCGGGCGACGCCGCCGCACGCAAAATGCTCGCCGAGCGCTATCTGAGCATTTTCGGTCTAGCCGATTTTGCCGACCGCTACCCCGCGCGCCTTTCGGGCGGGCAGCAGCAACGCGTGGCGCTTGCCCGTATGGTGGCGGCGCATCCGGGCATCTTTATGTTCGACGAGCCCATGAGCGCGCTCGATTCCTATCTTAAGAGCGCACTCGAGCAGAACATGCTCGACCTGTTCGACGTCTGTAACCGCACCGTGCTCTACGTGAGCCATGACATCGACGAGGCGTGCCGCCTGTGCCAGCGCATCTGCGTGATGCACGACGGGCATGTTGAGGAGATCGGCTCTGTCGAGGACGTGGTCCGCCGTCCGCAGACGCTGGCGGCACTGCGCCTGACGGGCTGCAAGAACACAAGCCGGGCGCGCAAGATCGGCGACGAAGAAGTTGGGGCTCTCGACTGGGGCATGACCTTTAATGTGGGTCGCGAGGTTCCCGACGATGTTGCCTACTTGGGTATTCGTGCGAGCTACTTCCATGTGGACAACCGTGCCGAGCGGGGCCGCAACAGCTACGACCTGCACGTGGCGCGCGTGAGCGATTCGCGTTTTGAACGCCTGGTGCTGTTGGATGTGCCGCGCGTCGATGCGCCCACGCGTCTGCAGTGGAAGGTCAACAAAGTGGGCATGCCTGTTGACGAGCTGCCGCAAGCAGGCGAGACGCTTCGCATGCATTTTGATGCCAGCAGGATCCATTTGGTTTGTCGATAGCGCCGGGTAATGCCGTCGGGGCATATAAGCCTCGGCGGCTTTGTTTTTGCCGTTCGCCGAATGAGGAATGACAAACTCTTATCAATTAAGATAATTATTTATTAAGCGATGGCACACGACGCTGTCGTACGAATGTCAACGGTGTTCGCATGGTCGGCGACCGTTGATATAGTTGACCTCAACTGGTAAAGGAGGGTGCGCACATGCCGCAGATGACATATATTCGCCGCGTTGCCGCGCGCGCCCTGTATATGGCTCGGAGTCGCATATGAGCAGGTATGTTCACGGCTCCGGGAGAGACGACGCACAACTAAATAATCGACCGCAAAGCAGGTTCCCTAAAATTCCGGGTTTGAGCACGGCCGGGCAATCGCCGTCCGTCGTGCATCGATACCGCTGTTATCCATTTTTGGTTCGAGAGGGGAACCGTCATGGCTGAAGAATTTGATTTCCATCCGATGTGGGAGAGCCTCGGCATGAATCTTGCCGACCACGACATGCTGCTGGGCGCCGTGGGCCAGATGTACGGCGATATGTTCCTGACGCAGAACAATCGCCCCAAGTCCACGTCCTACCTGGACTTTGTGGCCACCAACATCCATAGCGGCCGCATTAAGGAGATGCTCGACAAGAAGGAGGCTGGCGAGGCCACCAAGATCGTGGGTTCGTTCTGCGTGTACGTGCCCGAGGAGATCGTACTTGCCTGCGACGGTATCCCCGTGGGTCTGTGCTCTGGTGCCGATTGGGCAGCCGATAGGGTCGAGGAGCACCTGCCGCGCAACACCTGTCCGCTTATCAAGAGCTTTGCCGGCTTTAAGCTGGGCGAGGTCTGCCCCTACATTGAGTCGAGTGACCTGGTGGTAGGCGAGAACACCTGCGATGGCAAGAAGAAGGCCTACGAGTTCTTTGCAACGCAAAAGAACATGTACGTCATGGATATTCCCAACGTGCACGACGAGTCGACGCTCGTGACCTGGAAGGCCGAGGTCAAGAAACTCGCCGCCAAGATCGAGGAAGAGTGCGGCGTCAAGATTACGCCCGAGCGTCTGAAGGCTGCCATCCACGCCGTCAATGAGAAGCGTCGCGCCCTGCAGCGCCTCGCTGCGACCCGCGCTGCCGACCCTGCGCCCATCAGCGGTCTCGACAGCCTGCTGACCGTTCAGGCCGCCTTTATGGACGACACACCGCGTCTGACCGGAGACATCAACGATATGGCGGCTGAGTGCGAGCAGCGTGTCGAGGCCAGCGAGGGCGTGGCACCCAAGGGGACCAAGCGCATCCTGTACACCGGTACGCCCATGGCCGTGCCCAACTGGAAGCTGTTCAACCTTATCGAGAAGGCCGGCGGCGTTGTGGTAGGCGAGGAGTCCTGCACGGGCTCGCGCTACTACAAGGACCTGGTCGACGAGTCCGGCGAGACGGTTGACGAGATGCTCGACGCCATCGCCGAGCGCTACTTTAAGATCAACTGCGCCGTCTTTACGCCCAACGATCAGCGTATGAAAGACATTGTCCAGATGGCCCAGGACCTACATGCCGACGGCATCGTCGACGTGGCTCTGCAGTTCTGCACGCTCTACGAGATGGAGTCGTTTGCCGTGGAGAAGGCTGCCGAGGAGGCAGGCATTCCGTTTATGCACATCACGACAGACTACGCCGGCAAGGATGCAGGCCAACTGCAAACCAGGATTGAGGCTTTCTTGGAAACCATTTAGGGCTATCCGGTCCAGCGGCTTCCCCAAGCACCCGATCTTGCCGTTCAAACCATCGCTTGCATACCAAAGTACGCGGCGCTCCTCTTTCACGGCAACCTCGGGCACCTGGGAAAGCCGTTTCCTTGGTTGGTTAAAAGGTTTGTTAAGGAGTTATATGTCGGAAAATATTGAGCAGCCGTTGCCGTCCACGTTTGAGGAGTTCAACGAGCAACGCAAGGCGGCGTTTATTCGCGTCAAGGATTATAAGCAGGCGGGTAATCGCCTGGTCGGTTTTCTGTGCAGCTACACGCCGCTCGAGATTATCGATGCCGCGGGGGCTGCGAGCGTGGCGCTGTGCGGCACGTCCGACGAGGTGATTCCCGAGGCCGAGAAGGTGCTGCCGGCAAACCTCTGCCCGCTCATCAAGTCGACGTACGGTTTTGCCTATTCGCAAAAGTGCCCGTTTACGTACTTTAGCGACATGATCATCGGCGAGACCACCTGCGACGGCAAGAAGAAGATGTACGAGCTACTCAACGAGCTTAAGCGCACGCACATTCTGCACCTGCCGCAGGGTCGCGATCGCGCCTACGAGCGTGAGGGCTGGTACGAGGAGTGCCGTCTGCTCAAGGAAGAGCTCGAGAACTTCTACGGCATCACTATCACCGATGACGACCTGCGCGTCGCCGTCCGTCGTCGCAATCGCCTGCGTGCTGCCCAGCTCGAGATGTTTGCGCTGCAGGCCAACCAGCCGGCGGCTATGAGCGGCGTCGACCTGATGAGCACCATGTTTGCCGGTACGTTCAGCTTTGATATCGAGGCCTATACGCAGCAGCTGGAGCAAAAGGTTGTCAAGCTGCGCGAGGCCTACGACGCGGGCGAGCGCCCGGTTGCGGCGGATGCCAAGCGCATTCTGATTACCGGCTGCCCGGTGGGCGGCGTGATCAACAAGATTGGCCGCACCATCGAGTCCAACGGCGGCGTGGTTGTGTGCATGGACGACTGCTCGGGCGAGCGCACGGCGGCCATGATGATCGACCCGGAGGCTCCCGACATCCTGCGCGCCATTGCCGACCGCTACCTGGATATCAACTGCTCGGTCATGACGCCCAACGACGGACGCATGGAAAACACCTTGGCCATGTGCGAGAAGTATCACGTCGATGGGGTAGTGGAGAGCGTGCTGCAGGCCTGCCACACCTTTAACGTGGAGAGCGCGCGCATGCAGGAGGCCGTCGAGGGTGCGGGTATTCCGTATATGAAGATCGAGACCGACTACAGCAACGGTGACATGGGCCAGATCGAGACCCGCATCGCCGCTTTTATCGAGACCCTGTAGGACGAACGCGGCAAGGGGACAGCCGCTTTGCCGCATAGAAGGAGGATGCCGTGGTTGGCATTGGTATCGACATAGGCTCGACGGCCGCGAAGGCTGCGGTTGCGGAGACGGATGGCGCCATTGCGTGGACCTGCGTCATACCGACGGGATATTCGTCGGTCGATGCGGCCGAGCGTCTGCGCGGCGAGCTTGCCGCGGCTGGCTATGACGTGGCTGCCGACGACGTGCGCGTGATCGCGACTGGCTACGGCCGTGTCGCCGTGCCCTATGCGCACAAGGTCGTGACCGAGATCACCTGCCACGGTACCGGTGCCGTACGTCTGTTTGGCGACCACGGCACCGTGATCGATGTGGGTGGTCAGGACACCAAGGTCATTCAGCTTAAAAGTGGCCGCGTGGCCAAGTTTGCCATGAACGACAAGTGCGCCGCCGGCACGGGGCGCTTTTTGGAGATCATGGCCGACCGCCTGGGCATTACCCAGCAACAGATGGCCGACCTGGCGCGTTCCGGCGAGCCTACCAAGATCAGCAGCATGTGCACGGTGTTTGCCGAAAGCGAGGTCATCAGCCTCATCGGTCGCGGTGAGCCGCGCGAGAACATTGCGCGTGGCGTGATCGACAGCGTGGTTTCGCGCGTGGTGACCATGGCCGGGCAGGCCGCGGGCGCCCCGTACTACCTGACCGGCGGCCTGTGCGAGAACGCCTTCGTGGTGGAGCGGTTGGGCGAGCTGCTGGGGTCGCCGGTGACCACCTCACCCCAGGCTCGCTTTGCCGGTGCCATCGGCGCGGCGATTCGCGCACAGGCGCTCAATTAATGCATCCGTCGCAGGCTCGCATTCATGCGTATACTGGGAGAAAATGATTGACCGATGAGAGGAGGTATCGATGGCTGACGATCAGATTAAGCTCACGTCTATGACGGCCGCGAGCGGTTGAGCTGCTAAGCTGGCTCCCGGAGCCCTCGCCCAGGTCCTGGGCGACTTGCCCAATGTGCATAACGACAACCTGCTCGTGGGGTTCGATACCTCCGACGATGCGAGTGTCTTCCGCGTAGGGGAGAACCTGGGGCTCGTGCAGTCCATCGACTTCTTCCCGCCGATGGTCGACGACCCGTTCCTGTTTGGCCAGATCGCCGCAGCCAACTCGCTGTCGGACATCTACGCCATGGGCGGGCGGCCGAGCCATGCCATGAACTTGCTGTGCATCCCGAGCTGTCTGGGCGTCGAGGTCGCCGGTCAGATTCTGGCGGGCGGCGCAGACAAGTGCGTCGAGGCGGGTTGCTCCATCGCGGGCGGCCACACCATCAACGACGACGAGCCCAAGTACGGCCTGTCCGTGAGCGGCTTTGTCGCGCTCGATCGCATGCTCGCCAACAGCGGTGCATGCGTGGGCGATGTTCTGCTGCTGACCAAGGCGATCGGCTCGGGCATTATCACCACGGCCATTAAGGGCGAGCTCATCGAGCAGGACGAGGCCGCGGCCATGTTTGACTCGATGCGCACCCTCAACGAGGCTCCGATTCGTCTGGCCGAGGGACTTGAGCTTCACGGCTGCACCGACATTACGGGCTTTGGTCTGATCGGGCACGCGTGCGAGATGGCCGAGGGCTCGGGCGTGCAAGTTGAGCTTGCGTCGGGAGCGGTGCCGCTCTTTGACCAGGTGCTCGATATGGCGCGTCTGGGCATTATTCCTGCCGGTGCCTACCGCAACCAGGATTTCTTTGGCCCGCGCGTGGCTGCCGACGAGGACCTGGAGCCGGGCATACTGGATGCGCTGTACGATCCGCAGACTTCGGGTGGTTTGCTCATCGCGGCGCCCGCGGCGGTTGTGGATGAGCTTGCGCGTCGTTTACATGCCGAGGGGCGCATCGCGGCCGTTGTCGGGCGCGTGTGCGAGGCGGAGCCGGGCGGTCCTGCCGTCCGCGTTGTCCGTTAACGACACGTTTATTGAACTTCTGTACCGTTCTAAAACGATTTATTTGAAAGGAAAAACTATGTCTACCAAAATTGAAGTCAATGCCATGGGCGATGCCTGCCCTCTGCCCGTCGTCAAGACGCTCAAAGCCCTGAAGCAGCTCGATGGCGAGGGCACCGTCGTGACCTCGGTCGATAACGAGACCGCCGTCAAGAACATCTCCAAGATGGCGCAGGAGAAGGGCTGCACGGCCTCGGTCGAGAAGGTTTCTGACGCCGAGTGGCACGTGACCGTGGCGACCTCTGGCGCCGTTGCCGTGGCCGATTCCGAGCAGGATGGCGCTGCCTTCTGCGACGCCAACGCCGGCAAGGGCAAGCTCGTCATTTCCGTCTACACCGACTGCATGGGCCGTGGCGACGACGAGCTGGGCCACAAGCTCATGAAGGGCTTCATCTTTGCCGTGACGCAGCAGGAGGAGCTGCCCGCGACCATGCTGTTCTACAACGGCGGCGCCAAGCTCACCGTCGAGGGCTCGCCGGTGCTTGATGACCTGAAGGGCCTGGCGGAGCAGGGCGTCGAGATTCTCACCTGCGGTACCTGCCTCGACCACTATGGCATTAAAGACCAGCTTGCGGTAGGCGAGGTCACCAACATGTACGTGATCGTGGAGAAGATGGAGCAGGCCGTGCGCGTCGTGCGCCCGTAGCGTATTGGTTGGAGTTGCCATGAGGGAGAAGCGCCCGGCGCTTGTCATCACGTTTCCCACCACGGCGGCCGCCATGGGTTGCGAGTCCCTGTGCATCGAGCGTGGTCTTCCCGGGCGAACGATTCCCGTGCCCGGGGAGGTCGCTGCCGGCTGCGGTCTGGCGTGGAAGGCGCTGCCTTCGGATGAGGAACTGCTGCGCGGCGAACTCGCCGCGGCGGGCGTTCCCACCGAGGGCTATACCGTGATTGATATGTGGGAGGTCGTGCGATGATCTATCTGGATAACGCGGCGACGACCATGCACAAGCCGCAGACGGTCATCGATGCCGTGACGCAGGCGATGTGCTCGCTCGGCAATGCCGGGCGCGGTGCCACGTCGGGTGCCCTCGACGCGGCGCGTACCATCCACGGCTGTCGCGCCAAGCTTGCGCGCTTGCTGGGCTGCCCGCGTGCTGACCATGTTTGTTTTACGCCCAACTCCACCGCGGCGCTCAACACCGTCATCAATGGCGTGGTGCGCCCCGGCGACCGCGTGGTCACGACGGCGCTCGAGCACAACTCCGTGCTGCGTCCGCTCAACCGCTTGGCGGCAGAGCAGGGCGTGACCGTTGAGCATGCGGGCTGTGATACCAATGGCGTGCTCGACTACGACGAGCTCGAGCGGCTAGTCACGCCCGGTACGCGTGCCGTGGTTGTGACGCACGCCTCCAATGTGACCGGCAACGCGGTCGACATTGCGCGCGTGGCGGCCATGGCCCATGCGGCCGGTGCGCTGGCGATCGTCGATGCCTCGCAGTCTGCCGGCACGGCGCATATCGATATGCACGCCATGGGGATCGATGTTGTGTGCTTTACCGGCCACAAGGGGCTCATGGGTCCGCAGGGGACCGGTGGCCTGGCCGTGGCGGAGGGCATTGACGTGGCTCCGTGGGCCATGGGCGGCACGGGCGTGCACAGTTTCGATGCGCTGCAGCCGCTTGAGTGGCCCACGCGCCTGGAGGCCGGTACGCTCAACGGCCATGGCATCGCGGGCCTTTCTGCCGGCCTTGACTATATCGAGGCCCAAGGCGGAGTCGAGGCGATTGCGGCACACGAGCGAGCACTGGCGGATCGCTTTCTCGCTGGCGTGCGCGAAATCCCGGAGATCAAGCTCTACGGTGCGTTTGACCAGTCCGTGCGCTCGGCGATCGTCTCACTCAACGTGGGTGATATCGACTCTGCCGAGATCTCGGATGCGCTTATGCAAGGGTGGGGGATTGCGACGCGCCCCGGCGCCCATTGCGCTCCGCTCATGCACCGTGCGCTGGGGACCGAGCGTCAGGGCGTCGTCCGCTTCTCGTTTGGGTATTTCAACACGGACGAGGAAGTCGATACCGCGATTGACGCTTTGCGCGATTTAGCCTGCTAGAGCGTATATACTTGCGGGACGGGTCTTTTGCCCGTCCCGTTTTTGTTTCGACCCGAAAGGTGTGCCTATGGCTTCATCCGCCCCGCGCGGTCTGCGTTCCGACCATGTCGTTACCGTCGGCATTGCGCTGTTCTCGATGCTCTTTGGCGCCGGTAACCTCATCATTCCGCCGCTGCTGGCACTTCAGGCCGGCACGGCCACGCCGCTTGCCATGATCGGCTTTTTGATTGCCGCTATCGGTCTGCCCGTCATGGGCTTTATCGCCGTCGCGCTCGCCGGAACCGCGCGCGAGCTTGCCGGCCGCGTGCACCCCAAGTTTGGTGAATTCTTTGTCGCGGCAGTCTACCTTGCCATCGGTCCGTGCCTGGCCATTCCGCGCACAAGCTCTACGGCGTTCGAAATGCTGGTGCCGCTGCTACCCGAGGGCGTTTCGCTCGGCACAGCACGTCTGGTGTTTGCCATCGGGTTCTTCGTCGTCGCGTTTGTGCTCACGCTGCGCCCGGGCGTCATCACACGCGTGCTCGGCCGCATTACGGGTCCCGCGCTCATTGCGCTCATCGTGCTGGTTGTGGGTGCTGCCGTGATCTCGCCGCTGGGACCGGCTGCCGCGCCGCAGGCTCCCTACGATGCGGGCGCCGCCGTGCAGGGCTTTCTGACTGGCTATCAAACCATGGACCTGCTCGCGTCGCTCGCCTTCGGCATCATCATCGCCGAGACCATCCACGAGTTGGGTGTTACCGATGACAAGCGCGTGGCCTTCGAGATTTCGCGTTCCGGTGTGATCGCCGGCGTGCTCATGGCCATCATCTACTGCGGCTTGGGCCTTGCCGGTATGCAGCTCGGCACCGTGATGCCCGACGCTACCAACGGCGCCGCCATCCTTGCGCGTTCGGCCTCCATGCACTTTGGTCTTGCTGGCACGGTTGTCGTCTTTGCGATTTTCTTCCTAGCCTGCATGAACGTGTGCATTGGCCTTATCAGCTGCTGCTCGCGTTACTTCTGCGAGACGTATGTGGTCGAAGGGGGAGCGGAGGCCTCCGAGGAGGCCATGCGCCGCCCCTTTGCGGTTCTCGCCTTTGTGTTCGCGGCGTTTTCGTGCGTGCTCTCCAACGTGGGCCTCGACGTGATTCTTATGTTCTCGGTGCCTATGCTCAACGCCTTGTATCCCGTTGCCATCGTGCTGGTGCTGATGGGCCTGGTGCACGGCTTTTGCGACGCCCATCCGCAGGTGTGGGTCTGGGTCGGCGGCGTGGTTGCCGTGCAGAGTGTGATCACCTCGGTCCGCGATGCGTTCTTTGCGGGCGCGTGGCTGCCGTTTGATGTGCTGCCGCTGGCGGATATCGGTGCCGCTTGGGCGCCGGTTGCCGTGGTGGCGTTTGTGATCGGTCTGCTCCTTAGTCGTTTTGTTGCACATTCGAGGAGCTAAGGCATCAATGCTTGCACAGGCGGGGAGTCTCCCCTATAATTTCCTTCGCTTTGGGACACGCAAGGTTTAGACCTTAGCTGCTCAACACCTTCGGGACGTGGCGCAGTTTGGTAGCGCGCCTGCTTTGGGAGCAGGATGTCGCAGGTTCAAATCCTGTCGTCCCGACCATATCTTGCGGGCGTAGTTCAATGGTAGAACCCCAGCCTTCCAAGCTGATGACGCGGGTTCGATTCCCGTCGCCCGCTCCATAGGATAGTTTTAACGGCTTTGGTTCCATTTGGTGCCAGAGCCGTTTTCATAAGTGTGCCGGGCGACGGGAATCGAACCCGGCAGGGTGCGAAGCTGAGAAAATGCGTGAGCATTTTCCAGCGCAGCACGCAAGGGCCAATGGCCCGCAGCGAAACAAGGGTTTGCGAAGCAAACCCTTGGACTTCCCGTCGCCCGCTCCATAAGATAGATGAATGGCTCTGGTTCCTTTTGGGACCAGAGCCATTTTCATATACATGCCGGGGACCTCCATCCCCTCCTAAGTTGCGGTGAAATAGTTCCTGGATTAGCCGCAAAAGCTGTTATCCAGGAACTATTTCACCGCAACTTATTGAGGCTGAGCGGTCTGGGTCGATGATGGGTTCTGTTGTCGAGAAGATGAGGACAGCCGGTCAGGAGTCTGCGTAGGGTTTTGTGGTTGGAATACCGTAGCCGCGCATCATGGAGCCGAACGCTTTGACATCGTAGGTGTCTGAGAGCTTGAAATGAATGACGTTGTGGCCCATGGCACGCAGGTTCGCGTCGCGCACGAGGGCATCTCGATAGGTTTTTGCCGCAGCATGTTCCGAATCATTTTGGGCATCGTCCTCAAACTTGCCTAGTCCATGCAGCTCAGCCAGCATCCAAGAGCCGTTTGGCATTTGCCAACCGTAATCTGCCAAATAATAGCCGGCGTTTCCAGGCCGAGTGATTTCAACCTGAAGTTCGGGAGCGGCAACTCCCGCCAGAATCATTGCCGCCCGCGCTTCGGATTCTCCACCGTTATCCGATCTGCCATCCATGTGTTAAAAACGTCAAATGCACAAGCGAACTGCCGTGCAGTCCACGGCAGTTCGCTTGTGCATATGAACGCAATTCTTCACGCTCGACACCGTACTCACGAGCCAGCCCGTCGACATAGCCTAGTGCATATCGAAAGGCGCTCGTTCGGGCGATGTCGACCACCGTGCGATATGGATCCGTTAACGTAAACGGGCCGAGCTGCCATACGTCGCCCGGCCGCCAGCGTCGGTATTCAACGAATTCGTACATATCGCGTCTGGTGGAACGCGGCAGCAGCACTTGCACCTTGTCGAGAAGCGAATATGCAGAACCGATGCCATAGAGCAGTGCCGCCGTTGCTCCACAAAACACGGCATCCGGTTCAACGACCGCAATAGCGGATGCCAATTGAAAGATGCGATCTTCGACGCCGAGGTCATTCCAATATGCGGGATCAGCGTAGACATGGTTGTAGAGTCGAATAATCATCTCTTTTTGCATGAGCGCGTAGGCACAGCGTTCATCCCATTTTTTGTTAGTTACAAACAGGTGCCTGCCATGATGGGCCTCGAATAATCGGAAGAACAGCTCTACTTGCGGTTTGGAACAGCGTTTATCATGACTCATTTTCGACCCCATGGTCTCGAGGGGGAGTGAATGACACTACGCTATCCCATATTTGGTCCGCCAGACCTTGCCGTGAACTGACCAAAAGCTTGACGGGGCAGGTCAGAGCCATGAGTCAGGGCCAAACATATCGGCAAACGGTTGATTAGCGCCCCTCGGCGGCACTAAAAACCACCCTTACAGAAAGTTGCGGTGAAATAGTTCCTGAAAAGCTTGAATAGGCCTAAATCCAGGAACTATTTCACCGCAATTTAGGAGGGGATGGGGCTGAGGGGCGGGCGATGCCGTTGTCTGTCGGTTAGTGGCGACCGTGGTGGCGGAGCTTGTCGATGGTGGAGTCGGTGCTTCGGCTGCGGGCGTCGGCGGCGGTTTGGCGTTTACGGCGGTAATCGATCATGCCTTGGATGATGGGCTTGCCAAAGCTCACGACATCATCGTTGTAGATGGCGGTTCGGGCTGCGAGGAGGCAGTCGGTAAAGTCCATATGGGTCTTGCCGAAGAGTTTGACGGCAAGGGCGACAACGGTGGGCTCGTCGACCATGACGTCATCGAGCAGCCTTTTCATGGCCGCAGCAATTTCAACGCGGGGAACCTTATAGACGTCGCGCAGCGTGACCACGACGCGCGTGATGATTTCGGGGTAGACACGTGCGGTGCGCGTGGCGATGACCTTGGCGGCGCGCGGTGACAGGACCTCGTCGTCGTCAAGCAGGTAGCGAAGGATGACGGTCTCGTCGATGATGGTGCTACTCATGGATATCTACTTCCTCGGGACCCAAAACCGACTCGTCGCTTTCTGTGGCTAGGTATTCAATCCAGGCATTGCGCTCCTCGGAGCGGCGATTGGGGTCCCCGTATGCTTTGAGCAGTCCATAGGCGGCCGTGCCGTCCTTGGAGCGCACGGCGACCGGTTGAAATGGGAGCTTGCGCATCAAAATACTCTGCGCGACAAATAGACGGACAGCCTCGGCGAGCGATGTGCCCATGGCGTCGTAGAGACGCTCGGCATGCTGCTTGTCTTCCTCGCGAATGCGCACCTGCAGGATGGCTCGTTTTTGAGTCGATGACATCACTGGCCTCCCTTAATGAGCGTGCAATTTGAATAGTCAAATACAACATCGGCTAATAATAGCCAATCTTACAACCACTACTTTATTGCACTAGAGTAATTGAGTGTAAACGATATTACAAACGTACTACATCCTTCAGAAACGAGCGTGAAATCTCCCCTGGATGTACGCATGTAATACACTCACCTTTATAGCTTCTAGAGAATAATTCCAACCTGCCAAAACCCCTGCAATACACCCGTATTGCAGGGCCTATGCTCAAGTTTGCCACCTGCAACTGCGTATATTTAACCTGTATATCGTTGGAGGAATTCTATCGAAGTGCCTGTTTCGCCGCATGCACTCGATACGCCGATGCCGGACCACGGGCGGTCCGGGGCAACGTCGACAGGGTCTCTCCGGCATGGGATTCAGGAGGGAGTGAACAACATGGGCAATAAACGAGTCGTAGCCGATTCCTCACGCTGCATTGGGTGCCAAACCTGTATGGCGGCGTGCATCGAGGCGCACGACATCCCCGGCAACATCGCCGCGCCGCGCCTGCGCGTGACGCGTACGTACGAGATCTCCGCACCGGTGGCTTGCCATCACTGCGAGGATGCCCCGTGCGCGAAGGCCTGTCCTACGGGCGCCTTGTTCTTTGATCCAAAGAACCATCGTATCGGCGTCAACGAGGACAACTGCATCGGCTGCAAGAGCTGCGTCATGGCATGCCCCTTTGGCGCCGTGAGCGTGGCGACCACGCAGGTTCCGGTCTTGATGGGCGACGTTCGCGTGGGTTCGCAGACCAAGAGCTTCGTGCTCAAGTGCGACCTGTGCGTGGACCGTCCCGGCGGTCCGGCGTGTGCCGAGGCGTGCCCGACCAAGGGCCTCACCCTGGTAGACGAGGAGCGCCTGGCAGAACTGACTGCCGAGCGTGCCCGCGCCACCATCGAAAACGAGGCGTAAGCGTTGGGGCGACAAGCCCAATGATTGTCAAATAAGTACCGAGCATTCGGTAGCAGAAAAAGGAAGGAGGGTGTCATGGAGAAGCATAAAGTGATCTGCCCGTACTGCGGCGCCGGTTGCCAGTTTAACCTCCTGGTCCAAAACGGCCAGGTCGTGGGCACCGAACCGCTCAACGGCATCACCAATCAGGGCGAGCTGTGCCTTAAGGGCATGAGCGGCTACGACTTCATCAACGACACCAAGATCTTGACTCCTCGCGTACTGCACCCGATGATCCGCCGCACTAAGGGCGCGGATCTTGAGCGCGTAAGCTGGGACGAGGCACTGGATTTCACCGCATCTAAGATGCAGGCCATAATTGACGAATATGGTCCTAACGCTGTCATGACCACTGGCTCTTCGCGAGGCGGCGGCAATGAGGCGAACTACGTCATGCAGAAGTTTACGCGTGCGTGCATCGGCACCCACAGCGTGGACAACTGCGCCCGTACTTGACACGGCCCTACTGTCCTCGGTCTGATGGACACGGTTGGTTCAGGTTGCATGTCATGCTCCATCCCCGGTATGGAGGATGCGGGCTGCATTTTCCTCTTCGGCTATAACCCTGCCGATTCGCACCCCATCGTCGCAAGGCGTATCGTGCGAGCCAAAGAAAAGGGTTGCAAGATCATCGTCGCCGATCCGCGCCATATCGAAACCGCGCGTATCGCCGATCTCTACCTTCCGATCAAGAACGGTTGCAACGTTGCGTTCCTCAACGCCTTTGCCAACTGCTTGGTCAACGATGGCCTCTACGACAAGGAATTCGTCGCCGAGCACACGAACGGCTTTGACGAGTGGTGGGAGACCATCAAGAACTACACTCCCGAATCTGTACAGGACATCACGGGTGTCGAGCCCGCGCTGATCCACCAAGCTGCCGAGATGTACGCCACGGCGAAGCCTTCTGCCATCATTGGCTGGGGCATGGGCGTATGCCAGCAGAAGCAGAACCTGAAGACGGTGCACACCATCGCCTCCATCGCCTGCGTTGCCGGCCAGATCGGCAAACCCAACTCCGGCCTCGCGCCCGTGCGTGGCCAGAATAACGTCCAGGGCTCCTGCGATATGGGCATGCTGCCCAACCTGTACCCTGGCTACCAGAAGGTCACTGACCCCGCAGTGCGTGCCAAGTTTGCCAAGGCTTGGGGCGTGCCCGAGGAAAAGCTCCCGCTCGAGGAGGGCTACAAGCTCACCGACCTGGGCCACCTGGTCGACGAGGGCAAGGTGCACTGCTTCTACAACTACGGCGAGGACCCGGTGCAGACCGAGCCCGATTCGGCCGGTATGCGCAAGACGCTCTCCGAGCTAGATCTGTTCATTTGCCAGGACATCTTTATGACGCAGACGACCATGCTCGCCGACGTCATCCTGCCTGCCACCTCTTGGGGCGAGCACGAGGGTGTCTTTACCGCATCCGACCGTAGCTTCCAGCACTTTGACGCGGCCGTTCCGCCCAAGGGCGAGTGCCGTCACGACTGGGAGATCTTCGCGGATCTGTCTACGCGTATGGGTTACCCCATGCACTACGACAACACCGAGCAGATCTGGAACGAGTGCATTAGCCTGTGCCCCAACTTTGTGGGCGCGACCTACGAGAAGATGGCTCCCGAGGGCGGCTACGCTCAGTGGCCCGTCAAGAGCACCGATGTGAACGACCACGGTACGCCCGACATGTTCGCTGGTGGCAAGTTCACCACCAAGGACGGCCGCGCCAACCTGATGGCGCACGACTGGGAGGCGCCCTCCGAGCTTCCCGACGATGAGTACCCGCTCATCCTGTGCACCGTCCGCGAGGTCGGCCACTACAGCTGCCGCTCGATGACCGGCAACTGCAAGACGCTGGCGCTGCTCGCCGACGAGCCCGGCTTTGTCCGCATGAATCCCGCGGACGCCCAAGCGCGCGGCATCAAGAACGGCGACATCGTCTCGATTCACAGCCGCCGCGGCCAGGTATACAGCCGCGCCGACGTGAGCGACCGTATCAACAAGGGCACGGTCTATATGACCTACCAGTGGTGGATCGGCAAATGCAACGAGCTGACCATGCACAAGGTCGACCCGGTCTCGCACACGCCCGAGGACAAGTTCTCCGCCTGCCAGGTCGATGCTATCGCCGACCAGGTCTGGGCCGAGGGCGAGGTCGAGCGTCAGTACACCGAGCTCAAGCAGGCTCTGGTGGACGCCGCCGCTCCTCAGGACGTTGAGCCCGGCGCCGCCAAGTTCGACGACGAGGCGCACGTGAACCAAATCGTGTAGTCCCGTTCTCGTTGGCTTTTTGGGCCGGGCGTCCCGTACGTTCGGGAGCCCGGCCCGTTATTTTGAAAGGAAGTGGGGATGAACCGCTTCATCGACATCAACCCGGAGAGGTGCATCGGCTGCGGAACATGCCAGTCCGCCTGTGCCGACGCCCACCGGATGCAGGGCCTTCAGGATACGCCGCGCCTGGCGCTCGTGAAGACCGGCGGTATTTCGGCCGCCCTTGCCTGCCACCATTGCGAGGGTGCCCCCTGCGCCGAGGTTTGCCCGGTGAATGCCATCGAGCACGATGGCGACCGCATCCACGTCAAGGAGCAGGAGTGCATCGGGTGCAGGCTGTGCGCCATCGCGTGCCCCTTCGGAGCCATCCATCCCGATGGCACGTCTATCGCCGGTGTCGCAGGCATGTGCGATCCGACGCCTTCGTATCCTAAGTCCCTGAGCAGCCTGCTTACGTGGGCTCCCGGCCAGTACACCTGTGCTGTCAAGTGCGACCTGTGCGCCTTCGATCCGGACGGCCCGCATTGTGTGGCGGCGTGCCCCACCAAGGCGCTGACCGTCATGGGCGGCGCGGCCGATCGCGAGCTCGACGAGGCCAAGCGCCTGCGCTCGATCGAAAACGGTCCGGTCGTCGACGTTACCGCTGTGGCCCAGGGCCTGTCCGAGAAAGCAGAAGGGAGCGTAAACAATGGATAGCATGACGCTGTTTATCGCATCGCTTGCCGTCTCGTGCATCGGTGCGCTCGCCTCGGTTCTGCTGATCAAGGCCGATAACGCCGCCAAGACCGCCGGCTGCCTTATCGGCGCCGTCGCCGCGGTGCTTTCGTTTGTGGCCGGTATCCAGGCCGTGCTGGGCGATGTCACGTCGGTCGACACCATCGTGTTCTTCCCGTTTGCCCATTTCCAGCTGCTGCTCAATCAGCTGTCCGGCCTGTTCGTGGCGCTCATCTCGGTGCTCGCGTTTGCCGGTTCGATCTACGGTCTCAACTACTTTGATGAGTACCCGGGTAAAAAGGGCCGCGCCGGCTTCTTCTTTAACACCTTTGTGGCGTCCATGATGCTCGTCATCACCGCCGACAACGTGTTTTGGTTCCTGGTCGCCTTTGAGCTCATGTCGCTGACCTCGTACTTCCTGGTCGTGATCGAGGAGAACGAGAACTCCATCCATGGCGGTTGGCTCTACTTTGTGATCGCGCACGTGGGCTTTGTGCTCATCATGGCGAGCTTCCTCACCATGACCAACTTCGCCGGTGGCTCGTTTGCCTTTACGGATTTCCGCTCCACGCAGTTTAGCCCCGCGGTCGCATCCGTGTGCTTCGTGCTCGCCTTCTTTGGCTTTGGCGCCAAGGCCGGTATCATCCCGCTGCACGGCTGGCTGCCCAAGGCACATCCCGAGGCGCCGTCCAACGTTTCGGCCCTCATGTCCGGCGGCATGATCAAGATCGGTATCTTCGGCATCCTCAAGGTGGGTCTCGACCTGCTCTCCGCCTCGGGCGTTCAGGTTTGGTGGGGCCTTATGGTCATGGTCTTCGGTGCGATCTCGTCGGTTCTCGGCGTGGCTTTCGCCCTGCAGGAGCATGACATCAAGCGCCTGCTGGCCTATCACTCCGTCGAGAACATCGGCATCATTCTGCTCGGCGTCGGCGCCTCCATGGCCGCCATGGCGCTCAACTCGGTCGGCATCGCCGTCCTGGCTCTGATGGCCGCCCTCTACCACACGTTTAACCACGCGATGTTTAAGGGCGAGCTGTTCCTGGGCGCTGGCGCGCTGCTGTACTCCACGGGTACGCGCAATATGGAGAAGATGGGCGGTCTGTTCCGTCGTATGCCGGCAACGGCCATCTGCTTCCTCGTCGGCGCGCTTGCCATCTCGGCCATCCCGCCCTTCAACGGCTTTGTGTCCGAGTGGTTTACCTACCAGTCGCTGTTTAACGCCGCCATGCAGGGCGACAAGGCTGTCATGATCGTGGCCGTGTTCGCTGCCGTCGCGCTCGCCATTACCGGCGCGCTGGCTGTCACGTGCTTCGTCAAGGCCTATGGCGTCTCCTTTGCCTCCGCGCCCCGCTCCGAGGCCGCAGCCAATGCCAAGGAGGTTCCCGCCCCCATGGTGTTTGCGCAGGGCCTGCTCGCGGCCATCTGCGTCGTGCTGGGCATTGGCGCTCCCGTAATCGCGCCCGTGCTGGTCGATGTCGCCGCGTCCGTGCTGCATCCGTACGGTGGCGTGTTTGCCGCCGAGGGCATGCAGCTCATGAACCAGTACTCCGGCGCTGCCACCTCCACTCCCGCGATCGCCATTGCGCTTGTGGTGCTCGTCGGCCTTGCCTGCGGTTATCGCAAGCTCAAGACCGTCGGCAAGGTTCAGAAGTCCCAGCCGTGGGCATGCGGCTATGCTCCCAACGAGCATATGCCCGTCGTGGCCACGACCTTTGCTTCCGAGGTGTCCTGGTTTATGCAGCCGCTTTACACGCTGCGTGACCGCTGCACGGCCGTCTGCTGGTCCATCGCGCACTTCTTCCAGAAGCTCACCGGTGTGGCCGAGGCTGTGGAGCCCGTACCCGACAAGGTTCTCGTCGATGCCCCTCATAAGGGTGTCGAGAAGCTCGCCGACCTCGCGACTAAGCTCGAGGGCGGCAACTACAGCATCTATATCTGCTACATCGTCGCGGCACTCGTGGTGTTCCTCGTGCTCGCCGTGCAAATGGGTTAAGGAGGGGAGAGCATGAACAACATCGTACTTGCCGTTCTGCAGGGCGTGGTCGTTATGGCCGTCGCGCCGTTCTTCTCCGGTCTCGGCCGCGTGATCCGCGCCAAGATGCACAACCGTCGCGGCCCCAGCATCATGCAGGACTACCGCGACCTGGCCAAGCTCTTTGCGCGCCCCGAGTCCCAGAGCGAGGACGCGAGCTTTGCGCTGCGCATTATGCCGCCGCTGTTCTTCGCCGTCGCCTTTATGCTCGCGATGGGCCTGCCACTCTTTACGGCGCAAAGCCCCATCCCGGTCTTTGGTGACGCCATCACCATCATGTACAGCCTGGCGCTCGCCCGCTTCTTCTTCGCCCTCTGCGGTGTGGATTCGTCCAACGCCTACGCCGGTATCGGCGGCGTCCGCGAGCTGCTCATGAGCGTGCTCATCGAGCCGTCCATGCTGCTGGCGCTGTTTGCCGCTGCCCTGGTGTGCGGTTCTACCGACATCGCCACCATGGGTCAGCACATCATGACGGGTGCCATCGACGCACCGGTCGCCGTGATCCTTGCCGGCATTGCCTTTGCAATCGCCTGCTACATGGAACTCGGCAAGCTGCCGTTTGACCAGGCCGAGGCCGAGCAGGAGCTTCAGGAGGGTCCGCTCGCCGAGCTTTCCGGCCCGTCGCTCGCCATGGCCAAGCTCGCCATGTCCATGAAGCAGGTCCTGGTCGTCGCCTGGTTCTGCGCGATTTTTGTCCCCTGGGGCGAGCCCGCGACCGTGGGCGCCGCCGCTGTTCTGGGCGCCGTCATCTTCCTAGTGAAGTGCCTGATCGACTTTGTCGTGTGCGGCGTGATCGAGAACTCCTGCTCGCGTTCGCGTTTTAAGGTGCTTGGCAATCAGACCTGGGCCGTCGTGGGTATCGCCGTTCTGGCGTTTGTCTTCGTGGTCGTCGGCGTGTAGGAGAAGGGAGAAACAATGTCATTTGCAGTCAGTCTGTCCCTTCTCGGCTTGGTCGCTATCGCGGCCCCGATGGTGGCCTCGGTGCTCGTCGCCCTGTTCCCCCGTCCGTACGCCAAGTGGTTCAGCGTTTTGGGTGCCGCCGTCTCGACGGTCTGCACCATCGCCCTCGCCGCGAATTTCGCCGGCGCCGGCATGCCCGACACGCAGGTCCCCCTGATCTCGTTTGGGCAGACCCTCGTCATGGGATTCACCTTCGATCGCATGAGCACGCTGCTCGCGCCCGCCTTTGTGGGTATCGGCCTGCTTGTCGTGATCTATTCGATTCCCTATATGAGCGAGAATAACCGTGAGCATCCCGACGCACCGCGTCGTCGCTTCTACGCGTACCTCGCGACCTTCATTGGCGCCATGGCCGGCCTCGTGTACAGCTCGACCCTTTTGGGCCAGCTCGTGTTCTTTGAGATCACGGGTGCGTGCTCTTGGGGCCTCATTAGCTACTACATGACGCCTACGGCCAAGAAGGCCGGCATGAAGGCCCTGATCATTACGCATATCGGTGCGCTCGGCCTGTATCTGGGCGCCGCCATCGTGTTTGCCCATACCGGTACCTTCGCCATTACCGCGATTGCCGGCCTCGACGCCAAGCTCAAGGCTATCGTCCTTTTGCTCGTGCTGTTTGCGGCCTGGGCCAAGTCCGCACAGGTTCCCATGTACATGTGGCTGCCTTCGGCCATGGAGGCGCCGACGCCTGTTTCGGCCTACCTGCATGGCGCCTCGATGGTTAAGGTCGGCGTGTGCGTGTTCGCGCGTGCACTCGTCTCTGCCGGCGAGATTCCCGAGATCGTGGGCTGGGTTGCCATTATCGACGCCATGGTCACCATGCTCTTTGGTTTCCTTATGTACCTGCCGCAAAAGGACATGAAGCGTCTGCTGGCCTTCTCCACGATCGCCCAGCTCTCCTACGTGTTCTTTGGTCTGGGCCTTTCGGTCTTTGGTAGCCAGCTCGCCTTCGATGGCGCCGTGTGCCACATCTTTAACCATGCCTTCGCCAAGACGCTGTTCTTCCTGATCGCCGGTTCGTTCTCCTTTACGCTCGGCACGCGTATGCTGCCCAAGCTTCGCGGCATCGTAAAGAAGTACCCGATCTCGGGCGTGGGCTTTGGTGTCGCGGCACTCGCTATTGCCGGCGTGCCGCCCATGAACACGTTCTTCTCGAAGTTCCAGATCATCGCCGGCGGCTTCTCTGTGGGTGCCGGCAATGTCGCGATCCTGGTGCTCGTGTGCATCATGGTTGCCGAGACCGTCGCCACCTTCGCCTGGTTCCTCAAGTGGATGGGCTATTGCCTGCCCGGCGAGCCGAGCGAAGAGGTCGCTGCGGGAGCCCCGCTTCCCCGCGCGATGGCGTTCGTGTTCATCGTGCTCATCATCATGGTCATCGTCAGCGGCCCGCTTTCGGCCAGCTGGATCGGTTAGGAGGTAGAACGACATGGGTTATTCGATCGTCAACATCCTTGGCGGCCTTCTGATCGTCACGTCCACCATGGTGGTCGTCTCCAAGAACATCAAGCACGCCATCCGCTGGTATGCGGTGCAGTCGCTGGTGCTCGTGGGACTGCTCGCTACGCTCGGTGCCACTACCGGTGCGCAGGAGCTGCTTATGTGGGCCGGATCCGCCTTTATCACCAAGGTCGTCCTGGTTCCCTATATCCTCAACCGCGCATACAAGAAGATGGGCGAGCCGAGCGACGCATCGCTCAAGGCCGGCCTTAAGCCTGCGTGGGCTATCTGCATCATCGCCGTGGAGGTCGCGATCTGCTTTGCCGTCGTGACGCAGATCAGCCTGCCCACGGCCGAGGTCGCAACGCCTGCGCTCGCCATTAGCTTCGCTCACTTCTTTGTGGGCCTTACCTGCATCATCTCGCAGCGCAACATCATGAAGCAGATCTTTGGATACTGCCTTATGGAAAACGGCAGCCACGTGACGCTCGCGCTTTTGGCCCCCACCGCTCCCGAGATCATCGAGATCGGTATCGCCACCGACGCCATCTTTGCCGTCATCATCATGTCCATCGTCGTACGTCGCATTTGGGACGACTCCCACTCGCTCGATGCGCGCGACCTGTCCGAGCTGAGGGGGTAGTCCATGGAAACGTTGATTCTCGCCCTGCTCGCGACTCCTTTGGTGTTCTCGCTGGTCATGGCGTTTTTGCCCAAGAACACGTCCTATAACGTGTTTGCCGGTCTCAACCTGGTCTCCGTCGCAGCCGTCCTGGTGCTGTCGATTATGACGGCCGGTGACGTCCTTATGAGCGGCGACACCGCGAGCGCTCTTGGCCTGTGGTTCCACCTCGATTCGCTGGGCGCCATCTTTGTGCTGCTCATCGGCTTTATCGGTTTTCTTACGGGGCTGTTCTCGCTGCCCTATGTAAAGGCCGATATCGAGGAGGGCTCCATGCCCGCCGAGCGCGCCAAGCAGTATTTTGCGCTGTTTAGCCTGTTTGTGTTCACCATGCTGCTCGCGTGCCTGTCCAACAACATGATCCTCACGTGGGCCGCCGTGGAGGCAACCACGCTTTCCACCGTGTTCCTCGTGGGTATCTACAAGAACAAGACGGCCCTCGAGGCTTCTTGGAAGTATGCGATGGTCTGTACCGCCGGCGTGGCCTTTGGCCTGTTCGGTACGCTGCTGATCTACGCCAACGCCGCCGACGTGATTCCCAACGCCCACGAGGCCGCATTCCTGTCGTGCGTGCTGCCGTATGCCGACCAGTTCGATCCGACGCTCATGCGCCTCGCCTTTGCGTTTATCGTGATCGGCTTTGGCACCAAGGCCGGCCTGTTCCCCATGCACACTTGGCTGCCCGATGCCCACTCCCAGGCCCCGAGCCCTGTCTCGGCCCTGCTCTCGGGCGTGCTGCTTAAGTGCGCCATGCTTGTGATCATGCGCTTCTACGGCTTTACTATCCAAGCCGTGGGCGCCGAGTATCCGCAGCTTTTGCTGTTGATCGTCGGCACGCTGTCCATTTTGGTGGCGGCACTTTCTATGTTTCGCCAGGACGACCTCAAGCGCCGCTTTGCGTACTCGTCTGTGGAGAACGTGGGCGTTATCGCCCTGTGCCTGGGTATCGGTGGCCCTCTGGGTATCGCCGCGGCCTTGCTGCACTGCGTGTTCCACGGCTTTACCAAGACGCTTGCCTTCTGCGTGTCCGGCAACATCCAGCATGCCTTTGGCACGCGTAGCCTGGCCAAGATCCAGGGCGTCGTCGAGGTTGCCCCCGCAACCGCCGCGCTCGCCGTCCTGGCGCTGCTCGGTCTTGGTGCCTTCCCGCCCTTTGGCATGTTTATCTCCGAGTTCCTGACTTTTGTCGCCGGTGTTACCGCCGGTCCCATGTGGCTGGTCGTCGTGGTCGCCCTCGGTCTTACCGTGGCCATCTCCGCGCTCACCCGCATCGCACTCAAGTCGGTATTCGGCCATGCGCCCCAGGGCATGGATAAGCATGAGGCCCCGGTGCTCATGCTTATCCCCGAAATCATCCTGGCTGTCATGATCTTGTGGTTTGGCATCGCCACCCCGCTGCCCCTCGTGCACGGTGTGGAGACTGCGACCGGCATCGTGCTCGAGCAGGGCACCGAGGAACTTCACGCGACGCCGATGTACCGCGCTGTGTTCGGTACCGAGACCGCTCAGAGCGAGGTGGAGTAACGAATGATTGAAACTGAGAACAAGGTGTATGCCCGTCGCTGCGAGAGCCATGTCGAGGCCCTGCGCCGCGCCGTTCCGGGCTGCATCGAGAAGGTCGAGTGGCAGTGCGAGGACCAGCTGACGATTACCGTCAAGCAGGACAAGCTGCCCGAGGCCGTCCACTACCTGTATTACGAGCGCTACGGCTGGATTCCCGTGATTGTCGGCAACGACGAGCGCAGCCTATGCGGCCGTTACGCCGTGTACTACGTCATCTCCATGGAGGGCGAGGACCCCGGCTGGGTGACCGTCCGTGCCGAGGTCGACCCCGCCAAGATGACGTTCCCGAGCGTGACCCCGTTTGTCCCCGCCTGCGTGTGGGGCGAGCGCGAGCTGCGCGATATGTTCGGCCTGATTCCCGAGGGTCTGCCCGACCGCCGTCGCCTGGTGCTTCCCGACGATTGGCCCAGCGGGCTGTACCCGTTGCGCAAGGATTCGATGGATTACCGTTTCCGCCCCGCCCCCGCGAGCGACATGGAAAACTACGAATTCCTGGCCGACACCAAGGGCAAGGAGACCACGCTCGTCCCCATGGGACCGCTGCACATCACCTCCGACGAGCCCGGCCACTTCCGCCTGTTCGTGGAGGGCGAGACGATCGTCGACGCCGACTACCGCCTGTTCTACGTGCATCGCGGTATGGAGAAGGTCGCCGAGACGCGCCTGAACTATGACGCCGTGACGTTCCTTGCCGACCGTATCTGCGGTATTTGCGGCTGCGCCCACTCGGTGGCCTACGCCGAGGCTGTCGAGCGCGCCCAGGGCATTCACGTCCCGCCGCGCGCGCAGTACATCCGCGCCATCATGCTCGAGGTCGAGCGCCTGCACTCGCACCTGCTCAACATTGGCCTCGCATCGCACTACACCGGCTTCGATTCCGGCTTCCAGCAGTTCTTCCGCGTTCGCGAGAAGTCCATGGACCTGGCCGAGAAACTCAGCGGTCACCGCAAGACCTATGGCCTCAATGTGATTGGTGGCGTGCGTCGCGACATCTTGGCCGAGCAGAAGCTCTCCACGCTCACGACCATCCACCAGCTGCGCTCCGAGGTCCAGGAGCTCGTCGACGTTTTGCTCTCCACGCCCAACTTTATTGAGCGCACGAGCGGCATCGGCATTCTCGATCGTAAGATCGCCCGCGACTTTTCGCCGGTCGGCCCGCTCATGCGTGGTTCGGGCTATGCCCGCGACGTGCGCTTCGACCATCCCTTCGACGGTTACCTCGATCCGGACGTCATGAAGATGCACGCCGCCACGGCCGACACCTGCGACGCCTTCGGCCGTACCGCCGTGCGTATCCAGGAGGTCTACGATTCGATCGACATGATCGAGACCATGCTCGAGAACTGCCCGTCGGGCCCCATCCTCACAACGGATTGGGAGTACACCCCGCACAAGTACGCCATCGGCGCCACCGAGGCGCCGCGCGGCGAGGACGTGCACTGGGCGATGCTCGGCAACAACCAGAAGTGCTACCGCTGGCGCGCCAAGGCCGCCACGTACAGCAACTGGCCGGTCCTGCGCTACATGTTCCGCGGCAACACCGTGGGCGACGCGGCGCTGATCGTCGGTTCGCTGGACCCGTGCTACTCCTGCACCGACCGCGTGACGGTGACCGACGTCGCCGCCAAGCGCGACCATGTGCTCGACAAGGAGCAGTTCGAAAACGTCTGGCGCGACAAGTCGCCGCTTGCGGGCGAGGGCACCGTGGCCGCTCCGCTCGATGAGGAGGCGCTCTAATATGCTGAAGCTTTGGAAGGTTAACGCCAAGGCCGGCGACGCGACGGTCAAGTACCCGTTTGCGCCGTTCCCCACCAACAAGGACATGCGCGGCAAGCCCGAGCACGACTCAGAGCTCTGCATTGCCTGCGGCGCCTGTGGCGTGGCGTGCCCGGCCGATGCCATTCGCATGGACACCGACCTTTCGGCCGATACCATCACCTGGTCGATCGACTACGGCCGCTGCATCTTTTGCGGCCGCTGCGAGGAAGCCTGCCCCATGGAGGCGATCAAGCTCACCGAGGAGTTTGAGCTGGCCGTCATGAGCAAGGACGACCTCACCAGCAAAAGCGTCTACACGCTCGAGCACTGCTCGCGCTGCGGCAAGCCGTTCGCCCCGCACAAGGAGATCGACTACGCCAGGCGCCTGCTGCAAAAGGCCGGCGGCATGGAGGCCGAGCAGGCCGCTCGTACCGTTGGTATGTGCCAGGAGTGCAAGCGTGAGCTCGACGCCCTGCGCGCCGCGTCGGCCGTAAAGACCGGCAATGCCGCCGGCATGGTTGCCAACGAAACGCCTACGTCCGGTGAGCCCCAGGGCCCCGGCATGGAGTATCTGGGCGGCCACGGCGTGAACCCGGAGTATATCGACCGCGAGCTCAACCCCGATGCGCCCGAGATTCCCGCCGGTCCGGCGCCGGTCGAGGGCATCATCATGGATTTTGAAACGAAGGAGGAGTAACCATGGCCGAACCCACGCTTTTGCCCGAGCGGCTTCAGTACCGCCCGACCAAGATCGAGCTCGACGAGAGCATCGAGAAGGCCAAGGCGACCCTTCTTAAGAAGATCAAGCGCTCGGTGTACGTCTACCGTGTTGACTGCGGCGGCTGCAACGGCTGCGAGATCGAGATCTTCGGTTCCATCACGCCCGTCTTCGACGTCGAGCGCTTTGGCATCAAGGTCGTGCCCTCGCCCCGTCACGCCGATGTGCTGCTGTACACCGGCGCCGTGACGCGTGCCATGCGCATGCCGGCCCTGCGCGCCTTTGAGGCCGCACCCGATCCCAAGATCGTGGTGTCCTATGGCGCGTGCGGCTGCACCGGTGGCATCTTCTACGATAACTACTGCGTCTGGGGCGGCACGGACAAGATTCTGCCGGTCGATGTCTACATCCCCGGCTGCCCGCCCAGCCCCGCGCAGACCGTCTACGGCTTTGCCATGGCGCTCGGTCTGCTGGACCAAAAGCTCCATGCCGAGACCACGGTGGAGGCCGCCGGCGAGCAGGCCGATATCCTGCACCCCGGCGTGCCGTACAAGCTGCGCGTTGCCATCGAGCGCGAGGCTCGCGCCATGAGCGGCTACCGTTACGGCCGCGACCTGGCCAACGAGTTTATGGATACGCTCGAGGGCGCGCCCAAGGGCGATATCCGCGGTGCCATGGCGCTGCTCATCGACAAGCAGGATGATCCTCGCCGCGTTGAGGTGTACTCGGCGTTACAGGATCTGGTGCTGGCCGGAGGTCGCTAGATGGAGCTCACGGACCGCTCTGGTTACTTTGCGGGCCCCGGCATGCTCGGCGGCTCTTTTGGCGATGCCTCGCGCGCAAGCGACGAGGCCGCCGAGGGCGTCGCCGACCCCTGCCTGGGCCATACGCCCGACCAGGTGGTCTTCTATGAGCTCACGCGTAAGTTTGTGGAGACCGAGGAAGACGTTCCCCAGGAGGCCTGCGACGTGCTGTACTACACGCTCGCCGTGGGCCACCACACTGGCGTGCTCGACTGCTTTGAGCCGCGCCTGTCGGTGCCGGTGAACGTGTTCTATTCGCTCGTCGACGCGCTGCCGGAGGGGGAGGCCAAGACCAAGTTCGAGGCCATCCGCTCCTTTGGCGAGTGCCAGCTCGACAAGGCAGCGGTGTCGTCGCTGCTCGAGGCCTGCGATGCGTTGCTTGACGAGCGCGGTTTTCGCGGGTCGGCCAAGGCCGGCATCTCGGTGTTCGACGACGACTTTGGCCTGCATGCCCAGCAGGTTGCGTTCTTAATGAAGTTTCGCGATCTGGTTGAGCGCGTGCGCGATGTGTCGGGCGTGTATCTGACGGGGAGGCTACAGTAATGGGTCGCGTTGTGGATGGCCGTGTGAACGGCGCCCCGTTTGCGGGCATTGTGCTCACGGCGGGAAGCGTGCTGCGCGCCGACGATGCCGCCGGCCCCGTGCTCTCCAAAAAGATGGAGGACACGCCCATCGCCGGTTGGTACACCATCGACGGTGGGCAAACGCCCGAGGACGACATCATCGAGGTCAAGCGCGAGCGTCCGCCGCGCCTGGTGTTGGTCGATGCCGCCGACATGGCGCTGCCCGTCGGTGCCATCCGCCTGCTCGATAAGACCGACGTCGCGCGCAAGTCGATGTTCACCACGCATTCGCTTCCCTTGTCGATTCTGATCGAAGAGATTGAGCAATCGTGCGAAGATATCGTCTTCATAGGGATTCAGCCGGGCGATACGGAGTTCTATAACCCCATGTCCCCGGAGGTCTTTGAGGCCGTCGACGCCGTGTACGACGCCGTGGCCGCCAACGACTTTTCCCACTTTGTCCGCTTGGGGCAGGAGCTATAGCAGCGCTTGCCTCTGCTGAATAGGAAAGAAGTGATTGACATGGCAGATTCCAAGGTGGAGTACCCCGCTCCCGATTGCCTGGCACCCGCCGCGATCGAGTCCAAGACCGAGACCGCCGGCGTGACCAAGGCTAACCTGCCGGTCGCCAAGGCCTTTCTGTTGGCAATGTTCGCCGGTGCGTTTATCGCCTTCGGCGGCCTGTTCTTTACGGTGTTTTTGAGCGACAGCACGCTGGGCTGGGGTGCCCAGCGTGTCGTGGGCGGCCTGTGCTTTTGCCTGGGCCTGGTGCTGGTGCTGGTGTGCGGCGCCGAGCTGTTTACCGGCAACTCGCTTATGGTCTGCGCGCTCAAGAGTAAAAAGATCACCCTGGCTCAGATGCTCAAGGCTTGGGTCGTCGTATGGGTCGGTAACTTTGTCGGTGCCCTGTTCATCGTCTTTTTGGTGTACATGGCCGGCATTTACAAGCTCAACGGCGAGGCGGTCGCCAATTCCATGGTGAGCGTCGCCGCCGGCAAGGTGACCATCGACTGGGTGACGATCTTCTTCCGCGGCATCCTGTGCAACATCTTTGTGTGCCTGGCCGTGTGGATTGGTACCGCCGGCAAGACCGTGGTCGATAAGGTTGTGGGCATTCTGCTGCCCATCGCCGCCTTTGTGGCCTGCGGTTTTGAGCACTGCGTCGCCAACATGTACTTTTTGCCCATGGGTGCCGTGATGCATGCATGCGGCTACGGTGCCGAGGTCGCCGGCGCCGATGCGCTCAACGCCGCGGGCATTGCGTTTAACCTGTCCGCCGCCACGCTGGGCAACATCGTGGGCGGCGCGGTTCTGGTCGCGCTCGGCTACTGGTTTATCTACGCTAAGAAGTCCGAGGCGTAAGGTACCGTCTGTTTGACGTTGGGCCTCCCGCGGGGCGTTGCCGTGCGGGAGGCTTTTTGGGTCTGGGGCTCGTTGCCGGGCTTTTGGCCTGTTGTGTTTGGCTGATGAAAGGGGTAATCGAGATGGCATCTGCTGTGAAGCGTGACGGTCGCGCCGTGTTGACCACATGCGGGGGATGCTATGCCGATTGCGCCTTTGCGGCCCATGTTAAGGATGGGCGTGTGGTGGCCGAGTTGCCGGTGCCGGGACATCCGTGCGCGGCGCGTGCCCTGTGCGCCCGCGGACGGCATCGCCTGGCAATGCCGTTTGACGATCGCGATCGCATTGTGCATCCCATGCGCCGACGAACTGATGGCTCGGGGTTCGATGTGATTTCGTGGGACGAGGCGTTCGCGCAGATTGCAGCGCGCCTTGGGGAGATTGTTGACGAGCGCGGGCCTCGTGCACTGGGCATGACGCTCGGCGTCCCCTCGTTCGACCGCTACTGGGCCTATCGCTTTATGCATGCGTTGGGTTCGCCTAACGTGTACGGTGCCGATGGCGCCTGCGAGGTAAGTCGACTTACCGGTTGGGAGCACAGCCTGGGTTATAGTCCCGCCTCCGACCTCGCTCATACCGATTGCATCATGTACCTGGGGCGTTCCATTGTCGATTCGTCGACGATGGGGGCCGTTGATGCGCTCAACGATGCCCGTCGACGTGGGGCGAAGATTATCGTGGTCGACCCTCGGCGCAGTGGCTCGGCTGCGCTTGCCGACCGCTGGCTGCGCGTGCGCCCGGGCTGCGACTTGGCGCTGCTGTTGGGTATTGCCCATGTCTTGATTGCCGAGGACCTGTACGACCACGAGTTTGTTGCCCGCTATACCACGGGTTTTGACGAGTTGACGCAGGCGGCCCGTGCTTGGACGCCCGAGTGGGCCGAGTCGATGTGCGACGTGCCGGCCGCAGAGATTGTCGCCACGGCGCGCGATCTCGCTGCCGCCGCGCCCGCCGCTGTGGTAGATGCGGGCTTTCATGGTGGCATCGGTATCGCGTATGCCAATAGCACCCAGACCGCGCGCGCTATCTGCTTGGTCGATGTGCTGCTGGGCTGCATCGGACACGCGGGCGGCGCGCTCAATCCACCTACACCGCTTGTGCTGGGCGACCTCGATCCCGCACGCTTTGCGACGCCGCCGGTGCCGCGTATGTCCAAGCTGGGGTCCGAGCGCTATCCGCTCGTCGACCCCGAGCGCGGTCTGTGCACGACCATCGGTCAGTCGATTCTTGCCGGCGATTTGCGCGGGCTCATCGTCTATGCCAGTAACCCCGGTGCGGGCTATGGCAATGCACAGGCTTGGTTGGGTATTTTGCAGCAGCTCGACTTGCTCGTGACGATTGATATTCGCTGGTCCGAGACGGCGCGTGCTTCTGACTTCGTGCTGCCCGACGTGACGTATCTGGAGGCCGACCGCGGTGTGGGCACGGTGATGGGTGTTAACGATGCACGCGTGTTCTACCGCAACGCCGTGCTGCCCGTGCTGCATGACGACACGCGTCCCGGTCGGGAGATCTTTGCCGGGTTGGCTGCGGCCTGCGGCGTTGGTGAGTGCTTCGACTTTACGCCCGACGATCTGGCGGCTGCCCAGGTAGCGCCTTTTGGGATCAATCTGGACGAGCTCAAGGAGCGCGGCTGGGCCGACACAGGTGTTGCGTTGCCGTCGCGTACGGGCGAGCCGGCGATTCCCTTGGATGGCGGCAAAATTGCGCTGGCAAGCGACGTGTGGGAACGAGCCGGCCTGGGTCGAATACCCAACTGGATCGCTCCCATGGTGGAGCCCGACTCGGGGATGTTTCGCCTCATTAGCGGCAACCGTCCCTTTGAGTCGCATACCTCGCGCAGACTCGCGGCGGCCGGTGCCGCCGAGATGGGGTCGGACTTGGACGCTGTGCAGATGAACGCCGATGTCGCCGCTCGCATGGGTATCGCCGATGGCGAGGTCGTCGAGCTTGTGAGCGACATGGGCCGCGACCGCGTGCGCGTGGAGACGACGCCGTATCTGCATCCGGCGTGCATCTTCACCTCGGCCGCTCCCGGCGGGCGTTCGTTTGGCGCCGATGCCGGTGGCGTTCAAGCCTTGGGCGTGGGCCCGCTCGACCATACGCCGTTGCGTTGGGACCCGTTGACGGGCGCCGCACTCACCCAGGAAAACGCCGTTCGCGTGGAAAAGATTGTCGCGTGCGAGGATAATGACGAGTAATTGACTCAGCTGATGCATTTGACTGATCCACGTTTCTTTTGAAAGGCTGCACATGAGCGATAGCCAGAACATGTCCGATGAAGTGCGCGCCCGCCTGCGCGCCATTCCTTCCGTCAACGAGCTGCTAGCCGAGTGGCCGGTGGTGAAGGCGGCGGGGGAGACCTGCGACGCGGTGGTCCATGCTGCCGTGACGGCTGAGCTTGACGAAGAGCGCGCCGCGATTCGTGCCGGTGCCGCTCCGCGTTCCAAGCGCGAGCTGGCCTCGGCCATCGAGTGGCGTGCGCATCGCTCTGCACTGCCGAGCCTGCGTCCCGCCGTTAACGCCACGGGTGTGGTCATCCATACCAACCTGGGCCGCGCCCCGCTCGCGGAGTCGGCCGCCAAGGCCGTGGCCGAGGTCGCGCGCGGCTACAGCACGCTCGAGTACAGCGTGGATACCTGCTCGCGCGGGTCGCGCAAGGAGCACGCCGCTCAGCTCATCCGCTCGCTTACCGGTGCCGAGGACGCGCTGGTCGTTAACAATAACGCGGCCGCCGTGCTGTTGGTGCTGGCGACTCACGCCGCGGGCAAGGAAGTCATCGTCAGCCGCGGCGAGCTTGTCGAGATCGGCGGCAGCTTCCGTATCCCCGATGTTATGGAGGCCTCGGGTGCCAAGCTCGTTGAGGTCGGGGCCACCAACCGCACGCATTTGAGCGACTACGAGCGCGCCATCACGCCCGATACGGCGATGATCCTCAAGGTCCATCCTTCCAACTATCGCATCGAGGGTTTCCACGAGGAGGTGGGTTCTCGGGAGCTTGCGGCGCTTGCCCACAAGCATGGCCTGCTGTTCTACGAGGACCAGGGGTCGGGCGCGCTGTTGCCCGACGACATCTTGGTGCGCGGCGGCGAAGAAACCACGCCGGCTTCAGTTTCGGCGGGGCTCGATATCGTGTCGTGCTCGGGCGATAAGCTGCTCGGTGCCGCACAGGCGGGCATTATCATGGGTCGTCGCGATCTGGTCCAGGCCTGCGGGTCGCATCCGCTTATGCGTGCCCTGCGTCCGGGAAAGCTCGCACTGGCGGCGCTCGAGGCTACACTGCGCATTTACATGGATGGGGCGGATGTGGCCCATCGCGAGGTGCCGGTGCTCAACATGCTCACGCTTCCGCAGGCTCATCTGGAGCGTCGCGCACGCAAGCTGCGCGAGCTGATGACGGCAGGCCTCGATAAGGCGGGTTGCCCGTGCGCCGTGCAGGTGGAGATTGCCGAGGAATCGTCGACCCCCGGTGGCGGCTCGCTGCCTACCGTCGAGCTGCCCACGATGTGCGTGGCCGTCTGCCCGGTCGACGGGCGCCTGTCCGTCGACGCGCTCAAGCGCTCGCTCGTCCAAGACTTCGATACGCCGGTCGTCACGCGCGCCTCGCGCGATCGCATTCTGTTTGATGTGCGCACGCTCGTGGGCGACCGCGATATCGAGACGGCGGCATCGACGCTCGTCGCGTGCGTTGAGAAGGCGATTGCTCGATGAGTGAGGTTCAAGCGCTGGTGGAGTGTCCCGTTATTGTTGGCACGGCGGGCCACGTCGATCACGGTAAGTCGGCACTGATCGAGGCGCTGACCGGCAAGAATCCCGACCGTCTGGAGGTTGAGCGCCGTCGCGGTATGACCGTGGAGCTGGGCTTTGGCGAGCTGGCGCTGCCGAGTGGCAAGATCGTCGGCCTGGTCGACGTGCCGGGCCACGCGCATTACTTGCGCGCCATGGTGCAGGGTGCCACGGGTATCGACGTGGCCGTGCTGGTGGTTTCGGCCGTCGAGGGTGTGATGCCGCAGACCCGCGAGCACGTGCATGTGCTGGAGCTGCTGGGCGTCACGCACATGGTGGTCGCGCTGACGATGTGCGACCTGGCCGATAGCGAAATGATTGAGCTGGCCGAGCTCGACGTGGACGATTTTCTTTCGGACACCGTGTTTGCGGACGCGCCGATCGTGCCCGTGTCGTCCAAGACCGGCGCGGGAATCGATGACCTGCTGGCTGCGCTCGACGAGCAGGTTGCCGCTTGCTGGGATGCCTGCCGTGCCCGTGGCGAGCTCACCGATGCCGCACCGCGTCTGCCCATCGACCGCTGCTTTACGATCAAGGGCGCCGGTACCGTGTTGACGGGAACGTTGCACGATGCGCCGGTTGCGGTGGGCGACGAGCTGATGGCTTTGCCGTCGCGTACGGTCTGTCGCGTGCGCGGGATTCAGGTGCATGGCGATACGCCGCGGGCGTTGCCCGGTCAGCGTGTGGCGCTCAACTTGGTGGGCGATGCTGTCGCCGCGCTCGATCGCGGTGAGATGCTCGGCGTGGCGGGCCGCTTTGGCCAGACGATGCGCTTTATGATGACGTTTACGTATTTGGGTCGCGAGGGCGCCAAGCCGCGTGTGCTCGAGTCGGGTGCGCGTGTGCACGTGATGGCGGGTACGGCCGAGGTCGTCGGTCGCATCATGTTCATGGAGGGTGAGGCCCCCATGGCGGTGGGCGAGACCCGTATCGTTCAGGTGCGCTTGGAAAACTCGCTGCCGCTACGTGCCGGGGACCATGCCGTGGTGCTGTCCTATTCGCCCGTGATGCTTATTGGCGGCGGGCGCGTGCTGCTTTCGCGCTGCCGTCGCTCGCGCGAGCTTGCCGAAGGAGAGCGTGCACTGTATGCGGCGCTCGAGTCCGGCGATATCGCGGGCGGTGTGGGCGCTTGGCTGGCGCTGCAGACGCTGCCGGTTACGGCGGTTAATGTTGCCGAGGCTTTGGATCTTGGTGTCGGCGAGGTCGATGCCGCACTGCGCGGGTTGGTGGCGAAGGGCGCTGCTAGCGCGCTTGCTGGCTCGGATGACTCGCTGTATGCAGACGCTTCCGCGCTCGACGCCGCGATGGGTGCACTGGCGGCGACCCTATCAGCCATGCACGCGGCGGCTCCCAAGGAGACGGGCTTTACGCCCGGCGCCGTTGCCCATGCTGCGTGGCCTGCCGCTGATGAAGGCGTTGCCGCGGCTCTGATTGCCGAGGGCTGCTCGCGTGGCGTGTGTGCCGCCGAGGGCGCCGAGGTGTTCGACCCGCACTCCGCTGCCGCCGCGGCGCGTGTGGTGCGCGAGGCCTGCGAACGTATCGTTGCCTTGCTGGATGAAGCTGGCCTCGATGCGCCGACACTGCCCGAGGTTGGCGAGCAGTTGCAGCTCGATCGCGACACCATGACGCGTGCCCTGCGCGAGCTTTCGCTCAACCGCTCGATCGTTAAGGTCGAGCGCGACGTTGCCCTGTCTGCTGCCGCCGAGGCCCATGCGCGCGAGCTTGTTGCCGCCGCCATTGAGGCAGCCGGCGGCGCTGCCACCACGAGCGTGCTGCGCGAGGCCCTGGGTGTGTCGCGCAAACGTGCCATCAGCATTTTGGAGCACCTGGATGCCGTGCGCTTTACGGTGCTCGACAAGGAGGCCGGCGGCCTGAGGTCCCTGCGCTAGATTGACTGCTCGGTTTGGTAAAATACCGCCGCACTTGGGAACGGATGGGCTCCGGTGGGCTCCGCGGTCCTCAAAACCGTTGCGAGGCGTGCAAAACGTCTTGGATGTGTTCGATTCACATACGTTCCCGCCATACGCTACCAGCGCTTTTGTGCTCGCGGTCTTGCTGCGTGCCGCAAAGGCGCTGTTTTGTTTTGCATGGGTTTGCCGTGCCGCCCGCTTAATCGGCGACGGTATTTGGCTTCGTGTGCCGGGTTTTGAGCATGCCGATGGAGGTGTTTTGCCGTATGACTACCGTAAGACGGGCTGATCTTTCTTGTGTCGTCCAGGCGGGCGGGCTGTCCTCGCGCATGGGCTGCGATAAGGCACGCATGGCGTTTTGCGGCGAGCCGCTCATCGAGCGCGTGCTGGGTCGGCTGGCGCCAGTTGCCGGCGAGTTGGTCGTGACGACTTCGCGCCCCAGCGAGCTTGCCTATCTTATGGAGCGCACGTTTGGCGGCCTGGTGCCGCGAATAGTGCCGGACCTTGAGGGGCCGGCGGGCGCCATGCGCGGCATCGCGAGCTCGCTGACTGCGGCCCGGCTGCCTCTCGTGGCTATCGTCGCCTGTGATATGCCGTTTGTCTCTTCGGAGCTAATCGGTGCCCTTGCCGGCTGTGTCGAGGCCGAGGCGCTCGACGTGTGCGTGCCGCGCGAGGAGCGGGGGATTGAGCCGCTTTGCGCCGTCTGGCGCCGTGACGCGTGTGCGCCGGTTG
>CABURV010000016.1 GCA_902494035.1 uncultured Collinsella sp. | reverse complement strand
GATGAGGGCAGACATGGCGAGATTGTACGCGCGCGGCGACATCTCCTTGGCGCGGCTTGCGCCGGTCTCGATGGGGCCGTTCTGATAGCCCTGGATATCGTTCATACTTCGTCCTTTCAAAAAGCGCACGACAGCGCCGTAGGTGACAAGATTCCTGCCATTGTACCCGAATGCCGCACGTCCTTACCTACGGCGCTCGCCCTCAAGCGTACGATCAAAGGCCCAGACCCACCAACGCATCACGTGCGCCTGCGAGCCGTCCGCCCGCTCGCGCGTCTGGTCCTCCAGATACAACTCGGTCGCGTGCCCGCCAAAACGCACCTTATATGTTGCCGTACGGATGCCGTAGACCATCAGGCCAAACCCGGTGGTCGAGATAATTTCGTCGATCGTAAAACAACGGCCGTCGACCCAGCAGACGGTGACCGGCACGACCTGTCCGCCCGCGAGGATGCGGGCCACGACGTCCACATACTGCTTGTGCACGCGCCGAGTTTTGCCGTCTGTCTGTCGATATTCCATGCCTCCTATTATCGAACGCATGTTTGTATGTTGTAAAGCGAACAGACTGTGGTTTTGGAGTGTCGTAGTAATCGCACGTGTCCGCATGGCGTGTTAGCAAAAAGAACACCCGCGGTCAACAGGGCTAATATTCAATTTTAGTGCCAAAAAGTCCACTTCTCCCATCAGAACTCGGTAAAGAGACCCGCAGAAGGTGATACGATTTATCATGTTTTTGTAACGTGTCTGCAAACTTCGAGAAAGCCCATATATGGACGTAACGTTCTCAACCTTCCTCGGCCAAATTGTGTCGAACCCAGTCCTTGCCGTCACCGTGATCCTCGCGTTGGGTGCCATCTTCGTCAATGGATGGACCGACGCGCCCAACGCCATCGCGACCTGCGTCACTACGCGTTGCATGCCCGCCCGCGCCGCCATTCTCATGAGCGCCGCATTCAACTTCCTCGGCGTGCTCATCATGACGCACTTTAACGCGAGCGTCGCCAACACCATCTCACATATCGTCGACTTTGGCGGAAACAGCACCATGGCGCTCGCCTGCCTATGCGCGGCGCTGTTCTCCATCGTCGTCTACGGCGCCACAGCGTCGCGTTTTGGCATCCCCACCTCGCAAAGCCACAGCCTTATCGCCGGCCTGACCGGTGCCGCCATCGCCCTCGGCGGTGCGAGCAGCGTCAACGTCCACGAGTGGATGAAGGTCATCTACGGCCTGGCGCTCTCCATCGGCCTGGGCTTTGTCATGGGCTGGGTCCTGTGCAAGCTCGTCTCGATTCTTTTCGCCGCCGCCAACAGGCGACGTGCCAATGTCTTCTTTAAATACGCTCAGATCGCGAGCGCTGCGGCCATGAGCTTTATGCACGGCGCGCAGGATGGACAGAAGTTCATCGGCGTGCTCTTTTTAGGCGTGGCCTTTGCCAGCGGCCAGACGAGCGTCGGCGATGCAGGCATCCCCATCTGGATTATGCTGCTGTGCTCGGCCACTATGGGTATCGGCACCAGCGTGGGCGGCGAGCGCATCATCAAGTCCGTCGGCCAGAGCATGGTCAAGCTCGAAAAGTATCAGGGCTTCTCCGCCGACCTGGCGGGCGCCGCAAACCTGCTGCTTGCCACCCTTACCGGCATCCCCGTGTCCTCCACACACATCAAGACCTGCGCCATCATGGGCGTCGGTGCCGTCAAGCGCCTCTCAGCCATCAACTTCGGCGTCGTCAAAGACATGATGTTCACCTGGTTCTTCACCTTCCCCGCCTGCGGACTCATCAGCTTTGTCATGGCCAAGCTGTTCATGATGTTCCTCTAGTCAAACCGAACGTCCATCCGGACCGCATTACTTCGCCCACCCGTCTTCGCCTCGAAAGGACCCACCCATGGCAAAGAAACCCGATTCGTTCTACTTTGATAACTACGTTGCCTGCGCCGACCTCGCCGTTCAGGCAGCCGAGCTGCTCACCAAGATTTTTGAGAACTTTGACCCCGCGCAGATCCACGACATGCTCGATAAGATGCATGCGATTGAGCATGCGGCAGACAAGAAGCACCACGAGCTCGAAGACGCCCTGCTCACCGCCTTTATCACCCCGCTCGAGCGCGAGGATCTGGATCTGATGAGCTGCTCACTCGACACCGTGCTCGACCGCATCGAGGGCGTCGTGCAGCGCGTCTACTTCACCAACATCCAGAGCATCCATCCCGACGCCATCGTCATCGCCCACAAGGTGACTGACGCCTGCCGCGCCATGAAAGACCTGATGGTCGAGCTTCCCAACTACCGCAAGTCCAAAACGCTGCGCGAGCTGGTCATCCAGATCAACACCATCGAGTCCGAGGCCGACGAGCTCTACATCAACGCCATGCGCAACTTGCACGTTAACGGCAAGGATCCGCTCGAGGTCATCGCTTGGCGTGACGTCTACGCCTTCCTGGAGTACTGCGCCGACTGCTGCGAGAATGTGGCCGATGTTGTGGATTCGATTGTCATGAAGAACAGTTAATTGGGGGTACATGTCCCACCGGTCGCGGGCCCGACCACTAATAACCTTTTTCACTCCGGCTGCAAGCAGAGTCGTTCAAAAGGTTATGAGTGGTCGGGCCCGCTCCCTTATGTACCACCATTGGAACTTTGGCTGATAGGTTTAGCGCAATGGGGGTTTGGCTGAAGGGACCTTTGGTATCCGTTCGGACACTTTGGCCCTTGATGAGCGTTTGGCTGATTGCTGCTTTGGGTACTGTTTGGGTTACTTTGGGTTTGTTTGATTTTTAATTGTTGGAGGGCTTGTATGTCTTATTTGGATCTGGCTCGGGGTCGGTATTCTTGTCGTGAGTTTGAAGATCGGGCTGTGGAGCAGGCTGTGGTGGATGCCATTGTTGAGACTGGGCGTATTGCTCCTTCTGCTTGTAATAATCATCCAACCCGTGTGATGGTGTTGGATACGCCCGAGCTTCTGGAGAAGGCTGCTGCTTGTCAGCCTCGGTTTGCTCGTGATGGGTCTATCTTTGGGGCTCCGCTTGTCTTCCTTATTTGCAGCGTTACCGATGATGCTTGGGTGCGCCCGTATGATCAGATGAACTCGAGTGCCATCGATACTTCGATCGTCTGCGATCAGATGATGATGGAGGCCACCGAGCAGGGCCTGGGGACGTGCTGGGTATGCCATTTTAAGCCTGAGGTGGCACAGGAGCAGTTCAACCTGCCCAAGGGCGTCTATCCCTATCACATGCTCGTCTGTGGCTATCCTGCCGACCACATCGCCGATCCCGAGCATCGCGAGGCCCGTACCGTTTCCCTCCCCGACTTCCTCCTCAAGTAGATTTTTAGGACATGCCTCAAAACCTACCTTTTACCGCTCACCTGTTCGCCGAGTTCTGCGCCACTATGTGCAGGGCTCGGTTTTTTATGTTACGCCCCCGGCACAGTCATAAAAAAGGACCCGCAAGCTGCGGGTCCTTTCTAGGCACTAAATTGTAGGCCGAATGTTAGTCCAGGTCGTCGGCAGCGAAGTTGTCGATCGGGGCAAAGGGATCGGCCACGGGGACAACCGGGTCAGCGACGGGCAGCGGCTCGGCGGGAACAGTCACCGCAGGAGAAGCGGCGGAACCGACCGGCGTGGAGGCCATGAGGTCGGCCGGGAAGGAGTTCTGGGCATCGTCCATGAAGTGCTGGATGAGCTTGAGGTACTCGGCCTTGAACTCCTCACGGGAAGCCTTGAGACGATCGATCTCCTCGAGCTCGGCCTGCTTCTCGGTCAGAGCCTGGCGGATAACCTCGCGTGCCTTGGCGTCAGCCTCGTTGCGGATACGCTCAGCGTTCTCATTGGCATCGTTGACGATGGTCTCAGCGGTCTGCTGGGCAGCGATCAGGGCAGCGGAAATCTGGCGCTCCTGAGCGGAGAAGTCAGGGGCGGGAGCAGCCACGGGGGCGGCAGGAACGGCCTGGGCGGGGGCATCCTGAGCCTGGGCAAGCTGAGCCTGCGCATCGGCAAGCTGCTGCTCGGTAGCAGTCAGACGACCCTTAAGGTCGACGATCTTAGCAAGCATAGCGTCAACCTCGGAGGACAGCGTCTCCAAGAAGACGTCGACCTCGGCAGGATCGTAGCCACGTTTGGCCTCAGAGAAAGTCTGAGCCTGGATGTCTGCAGGGGTAATAGCCATAACAAGTCTCCTTTTTCATCGCCTTGGCGCTACACGCCCGACGTAAGTTACTAAGTCAGTTCTACACGAGTATACCTATAAGAAGCTGCAGAACCAGCCTCTGCACCAACTGCAACGCAATAATCGCAACGACCGGCGAAAAATCGATACCGCCCATCGGCGGGATGAAACGACGGAACAGGTTAAGCCACGGACTGCACACGCTATCAAGCACCGCAGCAATATCCTGAAGCAAACCACCCTGCTTCATGGGAATCCACGTCATAAAGCAGTAGACGACAATGAGCGTGGAATAGAAATTAAACAGCGTGTTGACCAGCTGGACGATAGTGTAGATGTTGATGGGAATCTCCTCGTCTTGTCTTTACTTAAGGTAGCCGTCGGCACGAAGCTTCTTGAGGTCCGAATCCTTGACCTCGCAGCCGGCGGGCAGCACCATGAACACGCGGTCGCCCACCTCCTTGACCGTGGCACCCAGACCGCAGGCAAAGCCGTAAGAGAAGTCCAAGACGCGCTTAGCGACTTCGGTGCGTACGCCCACAAAAATCAGTGCGACAGGCTGCTTGGTGCGAACACGACGTACAACGGTCTCCACGTCGTCATAGCTCTCGGGGCGCAGGACATAGGCCGGCAGCTGCGGCGTGGCGTTGATGATGTTGCTCGCATAGGCCGAGGCATCGCTCGGTGTAGGCGCGGGCGCAGCGGCGGCACGGGCGCGGGTGTTCTCGGCGTAGCTCGACGGCGTGTCATAGGCACCAGGACGATAACCGCTCGCAACACTGTCCTGCGAGCGCGAAGGCGGGTTATACGTCGTGGCATGACGGGAGTCATCGCCGACCAGCTGACCGGAGCGGGTATACACGGCCACCGACTCAGCTTCGCCACGGCGCGTCTGACCCAACAGGCCGTTGCTCGGCTCGTCTTGGGTGTAGAAGCCCTCACCCGAGGCACCGCTGTAGCCGTTGCCCTGATAGCCATCGTCATAGCCATCATCGTAGCCGTAGTCGTCGTCCTGGCCATAACCCTGGTCGTAACCCTGCTGGCCGCCCAGGTGCATCTTATTTTTAATCTCGTCAAGGAAGCCCATGGTTGTGTCCTCTCGCGGTTTAGTGCAGGCGCCCCGATAATCAGTGCGCACTTCAGAGCCTTATTTTACTGCAAACTCCGGGCTAAATACTACCCTGCCCAGGCGAACGAGCGTAGAGCCCTCCTCAAGGGCAGGCTCAAAGTCCTCGCTCATGCCGCAGGAAAGCTCAGGCAGGTTCAAATCGGGATGCGCCGCCTCCAGCTCATCCCTCAGCTCACGAAGCCCCGCAAAGGTGCGGCGTGCCACATCCTTATTCCCCCGGGGCGCCATAGTCATAAGCCCCTGTACGCAAATTCCCTCAAGTTCCGCAAGCTCACCCGCGGCGGCGCGAATCTCATCGGGGGAAAAGCCTCCCTTCGACTCCTCACCACTCACATTGACCTCAATGAGCACACGCTGGGGGCCGGCGAGCTCGCCTGCCTCAATCTTGCGGACAGCACGGCTCGAGATCGCCTGCGCCAGATGCAGCGAACCCACCGAGTGAATCAGCTCGGCTGAGCCCAGCACCGCATTGATCTTATTGGTCTGCAGGTTGCCGATCATATCGAAGCGCACCTCGGGCAGCTCCGGATGCTCCGCCAGACCCGTGAGCTTGCGAACCAGCTCCTGCGGGCGGTTCTCGGCAAAATGGCGATACCCAGCCTGGATGGCGGCAACAGTCTCATCGACACCAACGGTCTTGGACACGGCAATGAGGCGCGCGGCGTCGTGGGGGCGGCCCGCGCGATCAAGCGCCGCATAAAAACGTTCCAGAATCTGCCCGCGGCGAGCGCGCATCAAGTCCAAATAGTTATCCATTGCCAATCGCCTCCGCTGACAGCCAAACAAGTAGTCCCATGCTAACGCAAGAGCGCGGCCCCGCATGTGCAAGGCCGCGCTCACTTAGGTATTTACAATCTTTCGACGAACGGGGTTACTTACTCCTCGTCGTCCTCGCCATCGTCCTCGTCCTCAAGATGATCGAGCAGGTAGCGAAGACCCTCGCTGACCTCGTTAACGGGCACTTTGGCAACGTAGCGCGCGTCGACGGCGGGCCTCATGATAACGCCCTCGCCCGAAGGCACGCGCATGCTCTCGAGCTCATCCTCATCAGTGCGGGCGATATCGCCGGCGTTCATACGCTGACCAGTCAACAGGAAGGTCAGACGGCAAGCGGCATCAATGGAAATCGAGGCGATGCGATCGAGGTAGCGCGAAACCATGATAGCGCGGCGCAGGTCGTCATAGTTGTTGTTGTCGTCCATAAAGTCGCCCGTATCCATACGGTTAAAGGTGCGGAAGAACTTCTCGTAGGCGGCGTGCACCGGCTCGTCCTCGACGGCCAGGTTGCAGATGATGGACATGTCGTTAGTGACGAGCGCAGAAAGCGAAGAGCCCAGCACCTGGTAGACGGCCTCAGCCTCGGCCTCGACCGTGCCGACAAGCTCCTTGGGCAGCGAGATGTCGGCCTTGATCATATGACGCGTGGCACGGCAGATCTGACGGACCTTATCGGTCATGCGCTGCAGGTTAAAGTCGACGTAGATGATCGTCTGAAGCAGGCGGAAGTCGGAGGCGACCGGCGACTGCGTAGCAATCAGGTTGTAGCACACGGCCTCCAAGTTGGCGCAGCGCGCGTCGATTGAAAGCGTGCGCTTCTTGGTCTTGGTGGCGAGCTTGCGGTCGTCGGTCACATAGGCCTTAACGGCATCGTGGAGGGCCAGATCGACGGCCTCGTAGATGCTCAGCATCTCGTGGCGGGCCTCGATGAGCTGACGGGAAAACAGTTTACGCATGGTTCACTCCAATCAGTTGGGTGCGGTCATGCCGCCCGCACAGTGAATACGCACCGGACCAGATCCGATCGGCTTGGGACTAGTCGCACCGATCAGCCAAAGCGGCCGGTGATATAGTCTTCCGTCCGCGAGTCCACCGGGCTGGTGAAGATCGCGTCGGTTTGACCATACTCGATGAGCGTGGCGGGCTCGCCGGCAACTTCCTGCAAGAAGAATGCGGTGTAGTCGCTAATACGAGCTGCCTGCTGCATTGAATGCGTGACGATGATGATCGTCATCTCGGGCGCCAGCTCGGCCATCAGATCCTCGACCTTAGAGACGGACGTGGGGTCGATGGCGGAGCAGGGCTCGTCCATCAGAAGGACATCGGGTTGCACCGCAAGCACGCGCGCGATGCACAGACGCTGCTGCTGACCGCCCGAGAGCGCCAAACCATCCTTGTTGAGCTGATTGGATACCTCTTTCCAGAGGTTGGCGCGTTTGAGCGATTCTTCCACGATGTCATCGAGGTCGCTTTTGCTAGTCACGCCCTGCAGACGAGGGCCAAAGGCGACATTCTCGTAGATGGATTTGGGAAACGGGTTGGGCTGCTGAAAGATCATGCCCACGCGACGACGGAGGTCGACCGGGTCGACGCCCTCGGCATAGATATCGTTGCCGTCGAGCGTCATGGTGCCTTCGACGCGCGTACCCTCGATCAGGTCATTCATGCGGTTGATGCAGCGCAAAAACGTCGACTTGCCGCAGCCCGAAGGCCCAATGAAGGAGGTGATGGCGTTTTTGGCGATGTTGAGGTCAAGCCCCGTCAGCGCATGAAAGTCACCGTACCAAAAGTTGAAATCCTTGGCCGTAATGGCCGCTTGCTCCAGCGTGGGAGCGGACTGATAAACGGACATGGGACTCCTTAACTAGCGACGTTTGCGCGACAGGAAGCGCGCAAACAGGTTGAAGGCCAAAATGATCACCATCAGCAAGAGCGCGGTGCCGTAGGCTGCGTTCATGTTGATGCCGTCGTTGGCAAGCAGGTACAGGTGAACCGTCATGGGGCGGCCGGAATCGAGCGGCGAAATAGGTAGATTGATGGCCTGGCCCATGGTGTAGAGCACCACCGCGGTCTCGCCAATGGCACGGCCGATGGCGAGGACGATGCCCGTGGCAATACGGCCAAAGGCAGAAGGAAGCACGATCTTGGAGACAACCTGCCACTTGGTGGCGCCCAGGCCGTACGCGCCCCAACGGATATAGCGTGGTACGGCGCGAATGGCCTCTTCGGTGGTGCGCATGACGATGGGAAGCATCAAGAGCGCGAGTGCCAGAGCGGCAGAGACCATCGAAAGGCCAAGACCCATGGCCTCGACAAACAAGGCGTAGCCAAACAGGCCCATAACGATGGAGGGCACCGAGGCCAAAGCGTCAGCAGCGTAGCGAATGAGCTCGACGATCTTGCCCTGCTTGGCGTACTCGGCCAGATAGACGGCCGCCAGCACAGCGATCGGCGTGCAGATAAGCATGGCGAGCGCCGTCACATAGACGGTCGAGACGATCGTGGGCCAAATTCCGCCTTCGGCGTTGACGCCCTGGGGCCAACCGAAGATAAATTCGAGCGAGATGTGTGGCAAGCCGTTAATGACCACGTAGGCGATGATAGCGACCAGCACCAGCGTGGTGATGTATGCCGCGGCACGGAACACGCCAAGCATGATCTTGTTGGACAGGTCCTTGTTGATGCGGCCCTTCTTGCCGTGGGAAAGGGCACGCTTGATGCGCTCGCGCGACGAGGTCGTATCGACCGTCGTGTCAACGGAATCGGACATAGCCTACCCCCTCTTCTTCTTGGAAATCAGACGGACGATGCCCACCAGCGTGGCGGAGATGATAAACAGGACCACACCCATGCCGAACAGCGCCGAGCGATGCAGACCCGAGGAATAGCTCATGTCGAGCGCGATCTGGCTCGTGAGCGTCGAGATAGGGCTCGCAATGCTGTCGGGAATGACCGGGGCGTTACCCACGACCATGAGCACGGCCATGGTCTCGCCGATGGCACGGCCCATACCCAGCACGATGGCATCCACGATACCCAGCTTGGCGGCAGGTAACACGACCTTATAGATGGTCTGCCACTTGGTGGCGCCCATGGCATACGATGCCTCGCGAATACCCATGGGAATGGAATTGAGAGCATCGATGGTGAGCGTGGTGATGGTAGGGACGATCATAATGGCGAGCACGAACCACGCCGTCAGCGCACCAAAACCAAGACCGCCGGTCAGTTGCGCGATAAACGGACGGATGATGATCATGCCGAAAAAGCCGTAGATGATAGAAGGGATGCCGGCCAGCAGGTCGACGGCAGGGCTGATGAGCTTGCGCACGCGCTTGCCGGCGATCTCGACCAGGTACACGGCCGTGCCCACACCTAGCGGCACGCCCATGGCGAGCGCACCGACGGTCACCAGACCTGAGCCGGCAAGCAGCGACATGATGCCGTAGTGGCCCTCAGAGGGCGCCCACGTAAAGCTAAAGAAGTCCGCCAGACCGATGTCGGTAAAGACGGGCAGCGCCGAGTACGTGGTAAAGACAAAAATTAGGATGACGGTAACGACCGCCAAGAACGCGCAGGCAAAGAAGATCCACTGCAGCGCCTTCTCCTTGATATAGGTACTGCGCGATACGAGAGCCAGCTCGCGCTTCTTGGGTGCCTGAGCATTCTGCTCAGTCTGGGAGTTTTCCTGTGCTTCCATGCTACTCACTCCCCTTCTCGTCGTTGGTGACGGGGATAAAGCCCGCCTCGCGAATCTGCTTGTCCATCTTTTCGGACGTCACGTAGTCGATGTAATCCTGCGCCTGCTGCGAAGGCGCACCCTTCACAAAGAAGTAAAGGTCGCGCGAGATGGGATAGCCGCCACTCGCGACCGTCTTCTCGAACGCCTCAACATGATTGACCGAGACGGCCTTGACCGAGGTCTTGGCGTTGAGGCTATCGACGAAGCCCAGCGAAATGTAGCCAATGGCACCGCGCGAACGAGATACCACGTCGCGCACCTGGCCCGTGCCCGAAAGAACGGCCGAGCGGCGATCGAAGGGGGTGCCGTCCATCACGATGGTGCGAAAGGCCTCACGCGTGCCGGACGCCTCATCTCGGTTGATAACCTGAATCCTCAGGTCCTCGCCACCGACTTCTTTCCAGTTGGTGATCTTGCCGGCGTAAATATCGCGGAGCTGCTCGGTCGAGAGGTTATCGACCGGGTTATCGTCGTTCACGATGACCGCGATACCGTCGTGGGCAATGACGATGGGAGTCAGGCCCAGATCCTGTTCGTCGGCATTGAGTCCACGGGAGGAGCTGGCGATATCGGCTGTGCCGGCGCTGACGGCCTCGATGCCAGCGGAAGAACCCAAACCGGAAACGAGCACGTCGATGCCGGTCTCCTCCTTAAAGCCCTCGGCCGCAATCTCGGCGATAGGAAGGCAGGTCGTGGAGCCGGCGACGGTAATGGAAGAGGTAGAAGATCCCGAAGAACAGGCACACAGCGTAAGCGTTAGCACAGCAGCGCTCAGGGCCGATACGATCTTTCTCATAGCATCACGCCGATCGCAGCATGGCGCCCACAGGTACCGCCCTCATTACGGTAGGAATAAAAGCGGTCATTCTGACGCACGGTCGAAAGCTGGGTATCCACGATATTATCCGCGTCGACACCGACATCTACCAGCGCCTCGCAAATGGCAGCGGAAAGATCGAGCATGCGAGAGGTGCTCGCATCGATGCACGAGAACTCGGCGGCAAAGTGATCCACGAGCTCCTGGGATACCTCATATTCGTCACCCAAGATATGGGGGCCGATATAGGCGGAAACGTCGCTCGCATCGCAACCGGCAGCATCGCAAAGCGCCTGGCACGCCTTGGCGGAAATACGTGCAATCGTGCCCTTCCAACCGGAGTGCACCACGGCAAATCCGCCAGGGGCCACCAGCACCACGGGAACGCAGTCGGCAAAGCAGAGCAGCACGGGCACGTTATGCGCCGTACAGACGATGGCATCGCAGCCCTCGGCAATCTGCTCGCGGACGTCCTCAAGGTCATCGGCGCCATTCGAGGTCACCGCAACGATATGGTCACCATGGACCTGATTGGGAACGAGCAGGTTGTGCTCGCACTCGGCGGCACCCATAGCCTCGAGCGCGCGACGACGATTTTCTTGAACAGCAAAGGGGTCATCGCCAACATGCGAGCCCAAGTTGAGTGAGGAGTACGCATCTTCGGAAACACCACCGGCGCGCTCGGTGAAGGCAAAGCGAACATCGGATGTCGCGCCCTCCACCAACGTAACTCCATCATGGTCGACACGCGAAACGTTGTCCGCACGTGCTGCCATACTAAAGCCTCCTAATAACACAAGTACCGCGGCATCGCCGCTACAGCCCGCGTTTATACGGCTGTCATACTTCTCTAAAAGGATACCTGCTGCGCTGGAGGCAATCGTAAAGGGAACGTAAAGAGATTGGAGGTTCTAGTTTACAAAGTCGAAATAAAAAGGGCGCGTCCATACGGACACGCCCCTGTGCACAACAATGCAAAGAACGACTTAGAAGCTACCGCGCTTCAGGAAGTCGGGAAGCTCGAACTGATCGTTGCCGAAGTTAGGAAGCTCGGTGCCACCGACGTTGCGGGTCGGAGCGGCCTGAGCCGGGCTCGTGGCAGGAGCGGTGCGCTGCGGCTCAGCGGAGGCAGCGGCCTTGCTCTGAGACTGCTGAGCAGCAAAGAGCTCGTCCTGACGGTTGACGTTGGAGTCGGAGAAGCCCGTAGCGATGACGGTGATACGCACCTGATCGCCCAGGGACTCGTCGACAACGGTACCGAAGATGATGTTGGCCTCGGGGTCGACGGCGTTGGCGACAACGTCGGCGGCGTCGCTGATCTCCTGGATGCCCAGGTCCTTGGAACCGGCGATGGAGAGCAGCACGCGCGTGGCGCCATCGATGGAGCTCTCGAGCAGCGGGCTGGAGATGGCCTGCTGGGCAGCGTCGACGGCACGGGTATCCCCAGAAGAGGTACCGATACCCATCATGGCGGTACCGGCCTGCTTCATGATGGTCTTAACATCGGCGAAGTCCAAGTTGATGATACCGGGGACGGTGATGAGGTCGGTGATGCCCTGGGTGCCCTGGGAAAGGACGCCATCGGCAATCGCGAAGGCCTCGAGCATGGTGGTCTTCTTCTCGGCGATGTCGAGCAGCTTATCGTTAGGGATGACGATCATGGTGTCGACGCAATCGGAGAGGGTCTTAATGCCCTCCTCGGCGCTCTTCTTGCGCTTGCGGCCCTCGAAGGTGAAGGGCTTGGTCACGACGGCGACGGTCAGCGCACCGACCTCGTTCATCGCGATATCGGCAACGATGGGAGCAGCGCCGGTACCGGTGCCACCGCCCTCGCCGCAGGTGATGAACACCATGTCGGCGCCAGCGAGCGCCTCGGCAATGTCGTCGCGGGACTCATCGGCAGCCTTGCGGCCAACCTCGGGGTTGGCGCCGGCGCCCAGGCCGCGGGTAAGGTCGGTGCCGATGTGCACCTTGATATCGGCATCAGAGATCGCGAGTGCCTGAGCATCGGTGTTGATGGCAACAAACTCGACACCGCGGATGCCCTCTTCGATCATTCGATTGACCGCGTTGGTACCGCCGCCGCCGACGCCGACCACCTTAATGACGGCAAGGTAGTTGTTGATCTCTGTCTCGTGCATGTCGGTCCTCCGAACAAAGGTTATAGCCATAGCATGGGTCGACCCCTGCGCACATTAACCTTCAGGTTGAAAGTAAATGCAAAGGTAAACCGTATTATGTTTGCACATTATGAACGTATCAGTCAAATAATTGACCGTGAAAACCAAACAAACCAGATAAACGGCGTGGTATGGCCCCTCAACAAAGCATCAACCAGCGCTACGAGGTCGGAGCGTTCCTAAATGTATAGTTACCCGGAGAACGCACATTGATATACGTTACGCCCTCTACCTGCGAAAGCAGCTTGGTGACTACGCGCTCCTTCTTGACGATATCGTTCGAATCGCCCAGCGACACCTCAATGCCGTTATTGAGGTTTGCCGAGATGGCTTCGACCGAAGGCGTGGAAATATCCTTGACTTGTCCCAAGAACTCGCTCGAAAAACCACGCACATAATCCAAGCCAGCCTTAACGGCCTTGGAGCTCACCGCCTGGCCGGAAACCGGAGCGACATCCGCCGAGACATCAGTCAACAACACCGCGCCATAGTGCTTAGCGAGCGCCAGCGCGGCATCAATGCCGGTCAGGGTATTTGAGCCCTGCCCCGTCGTGATGACGTTGCCCTGGTCATCCACTTCGACCGACGTCGACAGCGGGGCGATCCAGGTGTCATCATCCCCGATGGCCCAGGCAAGGTCATCGGAGCTGATATAGGCAATTGCGATGACCTTGCGCTCCATCGGCGTAATGATGAGCGTATGCGGGAACTGACGCTGGACATCCACGCCCGAGACCCACGGATTCTGCTTGAGGTCCTCGGTAATCTGGTCGGGATCGACGTTAAAAAGCGACGTTCCCTCGGGCAAATCGATCAGCTGGATAGCATCGTGCTTCGTCACGTGCTCGCTGCCTTGAATCTGAATATCAGTGGCGGTAAACAATCCAGAGTTAATCACCACGATGGCAACGACGACGAGCACGGCCAAGACGGCCAAAACGCCGCCCACGATTTTGCCTTTGCCTGTAACGACAGAAGCGGCGTCTGATGTTTTATTTGCCATCGCCCTAAGTGAAGACAACGGGTTGACGCCTTTTTTACCCGAAGGCTTCTTGGCGGTAGCCGGCACCGATGTCAGCGAGCGCGGTTTCGATGCGCCCAGCGTGCGACCCGGACGCGCCGCCTTAGTTCCTGCCGAGGGCGTAGGAGTTGCCAAAGGACGGGCAGGCTTGGCGCCCATAACAGGCTTTGACGTCACCGAGGGACGCGAGGACTTTTTTGCGGCCGGACGATTACCGAGCTGCGAGCCGACAACCGGACGACTGGTCTGTCGAGCATGCCCGACAGACTTAGAGTGCGCGACGGTATTGCGTTGAGGTTTGGCAGGCGCGCCGGAACGCCCTCCGGCGCGGCGGAAGGTGGGTTTCGATGCTCTAGAAGCCGAGGAATTTAACTTCCGGTCTGAGCTCGATGCCATACGCCTCCCTCACCTTTCCGTGCACATGTCTGATAACCGCGGCAACGTCATCGGCCGAGGCAGTTCCGTTATTAACGATAAAATTAGCGTGAACGGGCGAAACTTCCGCGCCGCCAATCGAAAAACCCTTTAATCCACAATCCTCGATAAGCTTGCCCACACTCGCATCGGGCGGGTTGCGAAAGACCGACCCGCAGGATGCGCGACCCATGGGCTGCGTACGCTTGCGCCTCGTCAGGTACCGTTCCATGCGCTCGCGAATATCGGCCTTGGGCGCCGGTTTAAGCTTGAGCACGCACTCGAGGATGATCTCATTGCGGGGAAGGCTACATTCGCGGTAGCCCCAAGTGATCTCGGACCCCGCATAATGCTTGATACCGGATATCGGGTCAAACGTTACGACATCCTCAACCAGTGAGCCAATCCACTCGGTCCGTGTGCCGGCATTCATAGATATCGCACCGCCGACCGAACCAGGGATGCCAACGGCAAACTCAAGGCCCGAGAGGCTACGCGACAGGGCATCGTTGACCAGGCGCGCAAACATCACGCCCGCACCGACCGTCAGCGTACAACCGTCATCGGCAACAACCGTGCGCTGAAACTCACGTCCGAGCGAAATGACGGCACCGCGATAACCGCCATCGGCAACCAGCAGATTGGAGCCCTTGCCGATGATGACCCACGGCACCTGCTCGCGATCGAGCACCGCCACGGCGCGGCGGAGGGCATGATAGCTATGGCACGTCACAAAGAGGTCGGCCTTGCCGCCGATACGATAGCTCGTATGACGCGCAAGGCGCTCGTCCTCGATCACATCTGTGTCGATCATGCCCGAAAGCGCCATGACGGCGTTAAACAGACCCATTAGACTTAAGCGTCTTTCTTGGCAGTCAGATACTCGATAAACTCGGGACCAACGGTCGTAACGTCACCGGCACCCATGGTGAGCAGCAGGTCGCCCTCGCCCACCATCTGCTCGAGCTCCTGATTGAGCTCAAGACGACTGGAGCAGTACACGACCTCCTTGCCAGGATGCTTGGCGCGCACGGTATCGGCGAGCATCTTAGAGGTGACACCCGGAATGGGCATCTCGCCAGCCGAGAACACATCAATCAGCAGCAGTTTATCGGCATTGGCAAATGCATCGGCAAAGTCGTTGCACAGGGCCTGCAGGCGCGAATAGCGGTGCGGCTGGAACACGACGTCGACGTGCTTGTAGCCCAGCGACGAAGCGGCAGCAAGCGTCGTCTTGATCTCGGTGGGGTGATGGCCGTAATCATCGACCACGGTGATGCCATCGATATCGCCCACGTGGGTAAAGCGACGACGGACGCCCTCAAAGCTCGAGAGCGCCTTGGCGGCGGCGTCGATGTCAAGGCCCAGGACATGGGCGACGGTGAGCACCGCCGTGGCGTTGAGCATGTTGTGGCGACCGGGATTGCTCTTGATCTCCACAGCATGCTCAGTGCCGTCCTCAAAGCGAACGATAAAGTCACTCTGGATGCCCTTAACATCCGGGTGCATGCAGACGATGTCGTTGCTCTCGGCAAAGCCGTAGGAAAGCACGTGACGGCCCGTCGACTTGGCGAGCTCGACCAGATGCGGGTCCTCACCGCAGACGATGACGGTGCCGTCCTCGCCCACCAGGCTCATGAATTTGGCGAAAGTCGCCTCGATCTCCTCGATACCCGAGTAGTGATCGAGGTGGTCGGCCTCGACGTTGGTCACAATGACTACGTTGGGGTTCAGAAACAGGAAGGAGCTGTCGGACTCGTCGGCCTCGGCGACAAAGTAGTCGCCCGAGCCGTTCTTGCCGTTCGTGTCATAGCCCTCGACGATGCCACCGATCAAGAAGCTCGGATCCAGACCCATGCGGTCGAGCATGGTGGCGCACATCGAAGACGTGGTGGTCTTGCCATGCGTGCCGGCAACAGCGACAGTCGTGTAGCCGTGGCCCAAAGCAGAGAGCATCTTGGCACGGGGCCACACGGGAATACCAAGCTCGCGAGCGCGCACGAGTTCAGGGTTGGACTCCGGAATAGCGGTAGAGACAACAACCACGTCGGGCTTGACCTCGTCGATCGTGGCGGCCTCATGGCCCACATGCACCTTCACGCCAGCGCGGGTAAGCTGGCGGATGTAACGTGACGTCTTAAGGTCGGAGCCGGTAACGGCATAACCGCGCTCGTGCAGAACGAGGGCGATGCCGCTCATGCCGGCGCCGCCGATACCGATAAAGTGGGCGCTCTTAAACTCGGGCGCGGAGGTTGCAGTCTGGGAATCAGCCATGTGCTCGTGTACTCCTTGCGTAAACACTGCCTGTAACCCGTTAACTGTACCGCACCTACCGCATCAGCGCGAGGGCGACCGACGATATCCCGTCTAACTAACGCAAACCCTCTACCGCATCCGCCAGAAGAGCGGCGGCCCTATCCTGAGCCAGACCACGTGCTGCCTGACGCATGGCGTCGCGCGCCGCCGCGTCATCGACCAAGTGCAGCAGCTCATCGGCAAAGGCAGAACCGTCGATATCGGCATCGGCGCAGAGCACGCCGGCCCCGGCGTCGACCAGATACCGGGCATTGGTGGTTTGGTGGTCGGCCGTCGCATGCGGATACGGCACGAGCACCGAGGGCACGGCGAGCGCAGCGATCTCGGCCACGCTCGATGCGCCCGAACGCGAGAGCACCAAATCGGCAGCAGCCAACATATCGCCCATGTTGTCGATGTAAGGCTGGACGCGGTAACGCTTCGCCTCCTCGGGCGTCAGCGCCAAAGCGCGCTCGGTCTCCTCAAAGCCGTCGGCACCCGTCGAATGCAACACATAGAGGTTCTTGCGCGAAAGCAGCTCGATTTTGAGCGAAACCACGCGCTCGTTGAGGTGCTGGGCGCCAAGTGAACCGCCAAAGACGAGCAGCAGCGTAGCGTCCTCGGGAACGCCAAGTGCCTTGCGGCCGCGAGCGCGATCGCCTTCGATTACCGAGCGACGTACGGGGTTGCCGGTCATGAGCACGTGGTCAGGGTCACCTTCGCGCTCAAAGACCGAACGCGCTGCCGGCACCGAGATGCACACGCGGGCGGCGTGGGAGTTCATCATCTTGTTGGCCAGGCCCGGAACAGAGTTCTGCTCATGCAGCAGATACGGAACGCCTGCGCCCTTGCACCACCCCAGCAGCGGAACCTCGACATAGGCACCAAAACCGACGGCAGCATCGGGCTTGCCGACCTTTGAGAAATGACTGGCGAGCGCACGCTTGGCCTTGTTGACACGCCACAGCGAGGTCAGCGCCGTCCAAGGACGGGAGCGGTCGAAGCCCGTGACCGTAATGGGCACAAAATCAAACCCAGCCTCGGGGACCAGACGACCCTCGAGCTTGCGCGACTGGCCCACGAACACAACATGGTGGCCACGGTCACGCAGCTCTTCGGCCAAGGCGAGCGCGGGGTTGATGTGTCCAGCCGTGCCGCCGGCTGCAATAGCAACGGTCATTTTATCGGTCATGGTAGTCCCTTCGTACACGCGGTCCCTGGTCGTCGGTGCGCAGACGCGCCGACGGGTCCGAGTTCAAATCGATTCGATTATATCCGCCGCCCGCATTGCGAGGAGTGGGGCGCTGAGGACGACCTTGCGGAGCCGTTCTCTGACGCGGGCGGACTGCCGGCTCGGTCGCAGAGCCATCCAGGACGGTAAAACCGTTACGCGTAGATCGCTCGCCGCGCACGTGGGGCACGCCGGCGGTGCTCTCATCCATAACGGCAAAGCTCTCGCGGCGGCGGTCGTACTCATCGCGACGGGCGCTCTCGTACGAAACGCGCAGGATCAACCCGGCAAGCATGAGCGACACGATAATCGACGAGCCGCCGTAGCTAATAAACGGCAACGGTTTACCCGTCATGGGAAACACGTTGAGGATGCCCAGCGCGTTAATCAAAAACTGCACCGCGAGAATGACCGCGGAGCCAGACGCCATGAGCGCGCCCCGACGATCGGTCGCCTGCTCGGCAATGCGAAACGCCGAGTAGATCAGCAGCGCAAACACCAAGAAAAACAGCACGGTTCCGACAAAACCGACTTCCTCGCCAATGATGGCCAGGATGTAGTCGTTGTGCGCCTCGGGCAGATACGAGTACTTCATGGTTGAGTTGCCGATGCCACGGCCGAACAGACCGCCCGAGGCAAAGGCCATGATGGCAAGCGTGGCCTGATAGCCGTCACCATACTCGTCGGCCCAAGGGTTCAAGGCAACCTGAATACGCACCATTCGGTACGGCTCTGCGACAAGCGCAATCACGATCACGAGAATGCCGAAGATTAGCACGCCGATGATAAATCTGGGGTCGAGACCCGCAAACAACGCCATGCACATGAGGGTCAACAGGATGATCAGAACGGTACCGAAATCGGGCTGGATAAAGATCAGAAAGAGTGAAATGCCCAGGTAGATGCCCATCTTGCGAAGGAATTCGTTGATGTTGCCACCGGGCGAAAAAAAGCGATCAAGCATGATGGCCGAATACGCAATGGCAAATGGCTTTAAAAACTCGGAAGGCTGGAACTGAATGCCGGCGATGTTGAGCCAGCGCGTGGCGCCACGGCTGCCGCTGCCCACCAAGAACACCAGAAACAGTAGCCCTATCATGCCTATGAGGAAGATCCTGAGCACATCCTCCCCAAACCAGCTGTCCGGCAAAACGCGCACGATGGCAATCAGCGCCAGAACACCGACCACGGCAAACGCGGCCTGTCGACCCAGAAAAAACGTCGCCGAGCCATTCTCGTGCAGCGCCTCGACCGAAGACGCCGAGTACACCATCAGCAGGCCAAAGCATACCAAGGTAAACAAGCAGGCCATGAATATCAAACGGGGGCGCATGATACGGGCGGGAACGCCGGCAATATAGCGTTCGCTAAACGACTGCCCGCCGCGACCGGAACGCGGTGTGCTGCGCCGCGAGGAAGCACGGTCCGAGTCGGGCCTCCTCATACCTTGTCGGGGGCTCTCCTCTCTCACCGGCAACCCCTATTCCATTTGCGATTTCGCCGCAGCGGCAAGCTGGGCCACATAGTCCTTAAACACGCGGCCGCGCTCCTCATAGCCCGAGAACTCATCGAACGAAGAGCAGGCAGGAGAAAGTAAGATCACGTCACCACGGCTCGACAACGAACGGGCAACGTCCACGGCATCGCGCAGGTCATCCGCCTGGGCGATATCCACATCGCCATCGACATCGGCCTCGTCCATAGCGGCGGTGAAACGCTCGCGCGCATCGCCAAAGCAGACGACCGAGCGTACGTTATCCATAACAACGCGCGCGAAGTCCGTGAGCGGCGTGCCCTTATCGTGGCCGCCGAGCAGCAAGATCACGTCGTCATCGGGAAATGCCGTCAGCGCCTTCTCGACCGCATCGGTGTTGGTCGCCTTGGAATCGTTGACGTAGCGCACGCCGTCAATCTCGCCACACGGCTCCACGCGGTGCTCGAGCGGCTGGAACGAGGCCAGACCGCGGCAGATACCATCGACATCGGCACCGACTGCCAAGGCAGCCGTGGCAGCGCACAGGGCATTGATAACATTGTGATGGCCCGAGATCTTGAGCTCGGATGTAGCGATGAGCGGGGTCTCGACGCCCTTCAAGCGCACGATCATCTTGCCATCGCGCACAAAGGCGGCATCCTCGCCCTCAGGCTCGTCAAAGGCAACCTTGCAGATGCGACGACCCGGCGTGTAAATGTACTCATCGAACTCGTGAATGCCGGCGTCTTCGACGTCGACAACCGCCAGATCGTCATCGACCATATTGTCAAACAGTTTGACCTTGGCAAGCGCGTAGTTCTTATGGCTCTTATGCCAGCCCAAGTGGTCGGGAGTGATGTTGAGCAGCACCGCCACGCGAGGGTGGAGCTCGGTGGTCGTAGCAATCTGATAGCTCGAGAGCTCAGCCACAAACCACTCGTTGTGGGCTCGTCCGTCAATCTCGTTGACCGGCGGCTCGCCAATGTTGCCGACGGCTACGCTGGCCTCGCCGGCAGCCTTGAGCAGATAATCAGTCAGCGACGTGGTGGTCGTCTTGCCGTTGGTGCCCGTGATGGCAATCCAGTTATCGGGCGACAGGCGATAGGCAAACTCGGGCTCACCCATAATCTGGGCGGCATGCTCGCGCCCGGCCTTAAAGAAGCCCGAGAACTCCGAGATGCCCGGGCACGTCACGCATACGTCATAGGCGCCCTCGACCTGTTCGGTCCCATAGACAAACGACGCACCAGCGGCCTCGAGCGCACGCGTGGCGTCATTGGGCTCAGAGGTGCCGCCGCCATACACGGCAACGGCGCTTACGCGCTCGGGATGTGCCAGCGCCCAGCGGGCGACATCGAGACCGGATTTGCCCTGACCCAAAACGAGCAGGCTAAAGACATCAGCAAGAGGCATGAAAGACCACTATCCCAACTGGAAGAACAGAGCAAGGCCAACGGCACCAAAGGCCGCAGCGATAATCCAAAAACGGATGACGACCTTGGTCTCGGCCCAGCCCTTCTTTTCGAAATGATGATGGATGGGCGCCATAAGGAAGACGCGCTTGTGCGTAAAGTGGAAGTAGACAACCTGAATCATGACTGACAGGGTCTCAACGATAAAAAGGCCGCCGATGATGAGGGAAACGACCTCGGTGTTGGTCATGATGGACGTGCAGGCAAACGCGGCGCCCAGGGCAAGCGAGCCGGTATCGCCCATAAAGATGCTCGCCGGATAGCAGTTGAACCACAGAAAGCCCAAGCAGGCACCGGCACACGCGGTGCAGAAGATGGACAGGTTCACGTCTCCGTGCAAAAACGCCATGGCAGCCATGGCGAGCATGGCAATCATGGAGGTGCCGCCAGCAAGACCGTCAAGGCCATCAGTCAGGTTCACGGCATTAGAAAGACCGGCGATCATCAGCCAGCAAAAGACAATGTAGAGCCACGGGAACGAAAGGCCGCAGATAGTGGTCGAAAGAACACCGAGGTCAATCGTCAGGCCGCCGGGAAAACGAATCTCGGGGGCGACGCCGCACCAGTTGACGGCAAGTACCGTAAAGGTGACACAGATAATGGTTAGGCCGATCATCTTGGCATGAGGCGTCAGACCGAGCGAGCGCCCATGCGTAACGGAGGTCAGGTCGTCGATCAGGCCCAGCACGCCGGTCGCCAGCGTAGCGAGCAGCACGAGCACGAGCTCGGTGGTGAGCTTGCCCATCAGCAGGCAGGTCAGCGAAATCGCGACGAGGATGACAACGCCACCCATGGTGGGCGTTCCCTGCTTAACCAAATGACGCTTGGGGCCGTCGGCACGAACCTGCTGGCCGATACCCTCGACCTTGAGCAGCTTGATCCACCACGGCATGAGCAGCAGCGCAATGGCAGCGGCGATGCCAAGCCCCAAAAAAGCCTGATACGTTGGATACGAGGGATTGCCGAACATGGGCTAGCACACACCTTCCACAAAGCGGTCGAGCTCAACAAAGCGGGAACCCTTGACCAGTACAACATCATGTTTTTCCAGCGCGCCGCCCATGCGGTCGAGCACCTGCTGATAATCGGAGAACACCTGGATGCGGTCCTCGTCCATACCCATCATGCGCGCGGCATCGGCCATAAGCTGGGCCAGCTCACCACCCACGCACGCCAGCATGTCGAGCTTCTTGGCGGCGGCATAGGCGCCCACGAGCTCATGCATGCGAGGAGCCTCATCGCCCATCTCGCCCATCTCGCCCAGGATCGCCATGCGAGACCCCGTGCACGAAAGCGAGCACAGCAGATCGAGGCCAGCAGCCATGGATTCGGCGCTGGCGTTATAGGAATCGTCGATGACGCGGGCACCGCTCTTGGCGAGCTTGATCTCCTGGCGGTGACCGGTGATCGTGAGGCCCCTAAAGGCAACATCTATCTGCTCGGGCGTCACGCCCAAGCGATAGGCAACCGCGGCGGCCTTAACGGCATTAGGAACGGACTGTACGCCGGGGATGGCAAGCATGGTATCGATCGTCTCGCCCTGACCAAAATCGAGCGTAAAGACCGGACGGCCCTCGTCATCAACACGAATGTCGCGAGCACGGACCTCATCATCGTCCGAGACGCCGGCCAGCATCACGTCGATACCAGCAGGCTGGGCGAACGTATCGCGAATGAACGGTGTAAAGTCGTCCTCGCCGCCCAAAACCAGCAGCGGCAAGAAGTCGCCGGCGGCGCACATACCCTGGACAATCTCGGCCTTAGCGCGGGCGATGTTCTCGCGGCTACCCAAAATGCCGATATGAGAGGTACCAATCTTGCTCACGATGGCAAGGTTGGGATTGGCGGACTGGGACAGGCGCTCAATCTCGTGGAAATGGTTCATGCCCATCTCGAGCACCAGGACCTCGGTATCGGCCGGAGCGGAAAGCACCGTGAGCGGCATGCCGATCAGGTTATTGAAATTGCCCTTGGTGGCCCAGACACGATAGCGCTTGGCGAGCACGGCGGCGAGCACGTCCTTGGTCGTCGTCTTGCCGATGGAACCGGTAATACCAACGACCAGGCAGCCAAGCTCCAGACGGTACGTGTGCGCCAAACGCAGCAGAAACTCCTCGGGATCATCGGTCAGCAAGATGGCACAGCCCTTGTCCTGCGCCAGCGAGACCAGCTCGGCCTCGGGCTCACGCGTCATCACGACGGCGCCGGCGCCCGACTGGACGGCACGGGAAGCAAAATCATTGCCGTCGACGTTTTCACCGGGAAAGGCGACGAAAATCGTCCCTTCCTCGACCTGGCGCGAGTCGATAACGCACCCGCGGCATACCCGATCGGCTTCTCCCGTCACGGTTCGGGCCCCTGTTGCGGCCACGAGGTTGTTGACGGCGATCTCTATCATTGCAGCTCCCCTGTAAACCTAATAATGCTATCGGCGTATTGTATCCCAGCGCCGCGCATGCGTGGTGCAGGGCATGTGAACACCCCTCATATGGGACAACAAACCACGCCCCAAAGATTGTAACCCCCTACCTCGTGTGCGGAATGCCCAGCACGTCGAGTGCGTTGGCCATAATGGACTGGAACGGCACCGCAGCGGCATCTGAGCCGCTCGGCGTTCCGTCGAGCGTGATATAGCACAGCACCTTAGGCGATTGTGCCGGTGCAAAGCCCATAAAGGACGACATGTAGTTCTCCTTGAGGTAGCCGCCGTTCTCGTCGGCTCGTTCGGCCGTACCGGTCTTACCCGCCACGTCATAGCCATCAACCGCGCCGCCAACGCCCGTTCCCTCGGACACGACCGTCTGCATGCACGATGTCACCTGGGATGCGGCGTCCAACGAAATCGCGCGCTCGCCTTCGCCCCAGTCCTTCTCGTCGCCTTTGCTGGACTTATAGAAGTGCGGGGTCATCATCACGCCGCCGTTGGCGATGCCGCCCACGGCACGTGCGATCTCAATCGGCGAGACGGACAGTGCCTGTCCAAAGCTCATCGAGCCCAGCGTGGCGCCGTCATACTGGTCACGCTCCTTGACGATACCCAGGCTCTCGCCCGGAAAATCTACACCAGAGCTGTGACCGATGCCCCACTTGTCCACATAGGCGGCAAAGTCGTCGGCACCGATCTTGCGCCCCACCAGGACAAAGCCCACGTTGGACGAACGGCGCATCATCTCGCGCACATCCATGGTCATGGCGTAGTCGCGCTTGTCGGCATCGGTGACGGTATCGTCGCCCACCTTGATGCTCGCCGGCACCTCAAACGACGTACTCGATCGCACGACGCCCAAGTCGAAGCCGGCGCCCGCCACGAGTGTCTTAAAGACCGAGCCGGGCTCGTAGGCGTCGGTGACCAGGCGCAAGTTCATATCCTCGGTCTTGGCGTTCTCCAGATCGGTCTGGTCGTAGGTCGGGTACGAGCAGGCGGCGAGAATTTCACCAGTCGTGGGGTCGGTGACCAAAGCCGAGCCGTTCTTGGCCTTTGTCTTCTCGACAGCCTCCGCCAGAGCATCCTCAGCCGCTCGCTGGATATTGACGTCGAGCGTCGTCACGATGTCAACGCCGTCGACCGCAGCCACCTTTTTATAGGCACCGCCCGCGATATAGCTGCCGTCCCTCGCACGCTCGCGCACGAGAGAACCGTTCGTGCCGGTCAGAAGCTTGTTGTATTGCTTTTCGAGACCCGTCAAGCCGTCGTTGTCTACATTCACTACACCCAGCACCTGCGATGCCAGATTGCCGTATGGATATACGCGCTTCATGGCCTGCTCAAAAAGCACGCCGGGCAGGTTCTTCTTCTCCAGCGCCGCAGCATCGTCTTCGTCCACCTGGCGCTTGATATACACCCAGGTGCCATCGGACTCGACGAGCTTGCGGCAGGTCTTTTTATCGATTCCAGTTGCCTTGACCAGCGCCGACACCGTCTTGTCAACATCCTCGACAAGCTGCGGGTTCACGGCAATGTTGCGACATTCGACCGACGACGCCAGCACGTTACCGTTGCGGTCGTAGATGGTGCCGCGTTTGGCATAGAGGGTCTGCGCAAGCAGGCGGCGCGCATCGGCACGCTCGCGCAGTTTATCGGCTTCGACAATTTGATAGTCGGCAAGGCGAAAGACGCCCAAGCCCAAGCCAAGCCCAATGAATCCCATGACGGCTTTGCGGCGAGGCAGAGGCGCGCCTGTGAGCCATTCGGTCGACGAACTCTTGCGCGACCTGGTGTTATGCACTTGAGGGCCGCCCGAGCCGCGAAGTCGCGACGCCGGGTCGTTGCCACGGGACTGCCCGGCGTTGTAAGATTGCCGACCCGTTCCTTGATAACCAGAACGTCCCCGCGACGAGGGACGTCCAGAACCGCGGCCCCCATCGGAACCGCGGCGATAGTCATTTGTCATACTCAGCTACCGTCTTGCTACTGAGCGGTCGCGGTCGCGTTGGCGCCCGCGGCTGCATCCTGCGAAAAGTCAAGTGTAACGCTCTCACTGGGCTCCACCATGCCATAAGCGCCCGCAAGGTCGCGAATGCGCGTGTCGGCGCCATAGACCGAATGCATGACCTCCAGATCGGAGCTCTCATCGGTCGCCTTTTCGAGCGTGTTGGTAAGCTCGGCGTTGCTGTTGAGCACCTGGGCCGTAACGCCGGCGAGTGCCACGCGGGCGACGCCGATCGTCATGAAGATAGCCGCAATGATGCAAAACGTTTTAAGAACGCTCATGAAAACCGGGCTTACCGCCTGGTTTGCCTGACGGCCCGCGCCCGTGTAGACATCAAAGCGCGGCCTGCGCTGCTCACGGGGAGCAACGGGGGCCTGCGGCGTCTCACGATAGGCGGGCATGGCGTTCATATCATAGGCGAGTGCTGCGCTTGAAGTGTTGTAGCCCATGATATGCCGCCTCCCATCCCGAGTACGTTGGTAGTGTGTTTAAGCTTCGTTTATGGTGCGAGCGGGAGGTCCAATATCGCGCGGTCACGCCTACAGACGCTGCGCCACGCGGATTTTGGCTGATCTCGCCCGAGGGTTGCGCTCAACCTCATCAGGCTGGGCAACCAAGGGTTTGCGGGTGATGACCTTGAGTATCGGCACGTTGCCGCACACGCACACCGGAATCTCCGGCGGACACGTGCACCCCTGGCTCATCTCCTTAAAGTGGTTCTTTACGATACGGTCCTCGAGCGAGTGATACGAGATGACGCAGATACGTCCGCCCGGGTTGAGCCACCTGGTGGCGGCATCAAGCCCTCGTTCGAGCACATCGAGTTCGTGATTGACCTCGATGCGAATGGCCTGGAAACTTTTCTTGGCCGGGTGTCCGCCATGCCGACGAGCGGCAGCCGGGATACCCGCCTTGATGATCTCGACAAATTGGCCGGTGGTTTCGATCGGTTCTTGCTCGCGGCGGCGCACGATCTCGCGCGCGATCTGCGAGGCGAACTTCTCTTCGCCGTAGACGCGTAGAATCCGGGCGAGGTCGTGTTCGTTATAGGTGTTGATGACCTCAGCTGCGTTTAAGGTGTTATTGCCCGGATCCATCCGCATGTCCAATGGGGCGTCCTCGTTATACGAAAAGCCCCTGCCAGGGATATCGAGTTGCGGTGACGAAACGCCCAAATCGAACAGGAAGCCATCGACCCCGGGCACCTCGGCCGAGCAAAGCAGCTCGTCCAAGTCGCCGAAGTTGCCCTTCAGCAGCTGGTGCGGAACGCCGGGAACCTCGCGGTCCAGACGGGCGCCAGCGGCCTCGAGGGCCATGTCGTCCTGATCGACGCCGAGCAAAAGGCCCGTCTCCCCCACCTGCGCGGCCATCTTTACCGAATGGCCGGCACCGCCAAGGGTGCAATCGCAGACAACGGAGCCGCTCTTTAGCCGCAGCGACTCAAGCACTTCGCCGAGCATGACAGGTTCATGCCGATATTCTTGTGTCAAGATCCCACGCTCCATCCGTTACCCGTGCCTTGCCCTTACGAGAAGAAGAGGTCCAGCAGGGCCTCATCGTCATCGTCCTCATCGGCCGCGGCGCGATCCCAAACCTCAAGGTGGTCGTAGTTGCCCACAACCGTGACCTCGCGGTCGAGGTTCGCCTGCTTGCGGAGAGACTCGGAAAGACCGATACGACCGGCGCTGTCCACGTCCATCGACGTGGTGCGCTTGTTGATCGCCCTCATGAGCTTCTGGTCATTAATGTCACGCGGGTTAAAACCCTCGTGGCCCTCACGACCCGCGAAGAGTCCTTCGACCCACTTATCGAAGGCCTCGGCAGAGAACACGTACAGAGCATCGACATCCAGGGCTTTGAACACGCGAACGTGCTCTCCAAGCTCCTCGCGAAGGGGTGCAGGCAGGGACAGACGACCTTTTGCATCGAGATTGCGCTCGTATGCACCAGTCATTCCCATGTGCGCCCTCCCCTCGGTTACTCAGATGGCACGTACGCGGGGAACCACCCCGCCTGTCGACGTCATCAATAATATGGGGAACCGCCCCATTTTTCAACACCTTTCCCCACCCTTTCCCCCACTCCGCCCCACCACTCCACTCACCATATATTGCAAAACACCCCCAAGCATATGTTCGAAAACACAATATGTTGTGTTTTCAGCAAAGGCGTGATGCCACCTGTAGAACCACACCCGCGAACCTCAACCTTCAAGTTGACCTTGAGGCGATTTTTACGTCCCTTTACATGCCGTTCACATCGCCCCCAAACTCCCCCACCCAAGGCACGTGCGGCCCACCACCGCGACGCCAAGTGGCGAAAAATGGGACGGGCCCCAGATTGCCCATGCGCGCGCAAAAGCACGCCGCGGCAATCTGGAGCCCGTCCCCAAATACCTATAAATATGCAGGTCAGCGATGTGTTAACGATGTGCCAGCGGGTGCGCCGCCAAATAGACCTCGGTCAGTTGCGTACGATCGACATGCGTGTAGACCTGCGTGGTCGATATATCGGCATGTCCCAAGATCTCCTGTAGCACACGGAGGTCTGCGCCGCCCGCAAGCATATGGGTGGCAAAGGAGTGACGCAGCGTATGGGGATGGAGCCCCACCAGTCCCACCTGGCGCCCGTAGCGCTCACAGATGGCATGGATGCCCTGGCGCGACAGACGGCGGCCGTTCTTATTTAAAAAGACCGCCGAGGTCTCGGTTCCGCGGGCATGGGCCGCCAAGCGAGAACGCCCCTCAGTTACATAAAGCGCCAGAGCTCGCGCCGCGCTTCCCACCAGCGGGGACAGGCGTTCCTTCGAGCCCTTACCGCGAACGAGCACAAAGCCATCGTCGATATGGATATCGCCCACATCGAGTCCCACCAACTCGCTCACACGCAAACCGCATCCATAGAGCACTTCCAAGATGGCATGGTCACGCAAGCCCATCTCGCCCTCGGGGAAATCTTGATCGAGCAGCGCCGAGACATCCTCCACTGATAGATACTCCGGCAAACGCTCAGCCTTTTTAGGCAGGCGCAACGCCGCCGTTGGATTTTGGGCCACAGCCCCATCGCGCACCAAAAAGGCATGCAGGCCCTTCACGGCCGCAAGCGCACGCTCCACCGAGGCATCCGAATAGCCCCCATCGCGACGGTCGGCGACAAAGCCCTCCACGACCTGACGGGTCACCTCTTCAAAAGACACAATACCCGCCCGTTCCAGATAGGCGCAGTACGTCGTCAGGTCACGACGATAGGCCGCAATCGTGTTGCGCGCCAAACCCCGCTCGACCGCGAGGTAATCGAGATAATCCCCCGCCGCCACGGCGAGCGCCGAGGGAGTAGCTTCGGTATGTTCCTTATTCGACGGCACCCTTAGTCCGTAGCAAGGTTCATGGGCGTCACCTGCAGACGGTCGACACCCTCGTGCTGGCCGATCGAAGCGCGCACGAACTCGCGGAACAGCGGCTGCGGGTTGGTCGGGCGGCTCTTGAACTCGGGATGAGCCTGGGTTGCCACATACCACGGATGCACGTCGCGCGGCAGCTCGACCATCTCGACCAGGCGCTCGTCGGGCGACAGACCCGAGATAACCAAGCCGGCGTCCTCGAGCTGGTCACGGAAGGCGTTGTTGAACTCAAAGCGATGACGGTGACGCTCGTAGACGAGCTCCTCGCCATATGCCTCGCGAGCAAGGGTATCGGCGGCGAGCTTGCACGGATAGGCGCCCAGGCGCATGGTGCCGCCCTTCTCGGTCACGTCCTCCTGCGAGCTCATCAGATCGATGACACTATACGGGCCATCCGGATCGAACTCGGAGGAGCTGGCGCCGGCAAGGCCGACGACGTTGCGCGCAAATTCGCACACGGCCACCTGCATACCCAGGCAAATGCCCAGATACGGAATCTTGTGCTCACGGGCAAACTCGGCCGCGAGGATCTTGCCCTCCAGGGCGCGCTTGCCAAAGCCGCCGGGGACCAGGATGCCCGAGGCGTCGCCCAGAACCTCGGAGACATTCTGCTCGTCGAGGCTCTCGCCGTCGACCAGCTGGACGTCCACATGGCGATCGTAGAAGACGCCCGCATGGTGCAGGGCCTCGATAACCGACAGGTACGCATCGGGCAGCTGCGTGTACTTGCCCACGACGGCGATCTTCACCTTGTCGGCGTGATGGTTGGCGTGATTCTGTTTGCGCAGGAACTCGTTCCACTCGCTCATGTCGCGCTCACGCGGGTCCAGACCCAGGCGCTCGCAAATGCGCAGGTCAAAGTCCTGCTCGGCAAGCAGCTGCGGAACATCGTAAATGCTCGCGCAGTCCTCGTTGGTAAAGACACAATCGGTGTCGACGTCGCAGAAGCTTGCGATCTTTCCGCGGATAGCGTCATCGATATGGTGGTCGGAGCGCAGCACGATGATATCGGGCTGGATGCCAAAGCTGCGGAGCTCCTTGACGGAATGCTGCGTGGGCTTGGTCTTGACCTCGTGGGCGGCGGCGATATAGGGAACGAGCGACACGTGGATGTAGCAGACGTTCTCGGGGCCGGCCTCCTTGCGGTACTGACGGATGGCCTCGACAAACGGTTGGGACTCGATGTCGCCGATCGTGCCGCCCAGCTCGGTGATGACTACATCGGAGCCGGTCTGCTCCTCGATGCGGCGGAACTTGTCCTTAATGGCATTGGTGACGTGAGGAATCACCTGCACGGTACCGCCCAAAAAGTCGCCGCGACGCTCACGGGCGATTAGGCTTTTGTAGATGGCACCGGTCGTAAAGTTGGAATCGCGGGTCAGGTTCTCATCAATAAAGCGCTCGTAATGGCCCAGGTCCAGATCGGACTCGTAGCCGTCCTCGGTCACAAAGACCTCGCCATGCTGGAACGGGCTCATGGTGCCGGGGTCGACGTTCAGATACGGGTCGGCCTTTTGCATCGTTACCTTGTAGCCGCGCGACTTGAGCAGACGGCCCAGCGAGGCCGCGGTAATACCCTTGCCCAGAGACGAAACCACGCCGCCGGTCACGAACACATGCTTGGTCATATTGAGTTACCTGCGCTTCCCGTAGAAGTTGTCCATACACATCTTACGGGTCTTCATTGTAATACTCGCGACGCGCGCCGCACACAATTTTTCTTACGCGCAATCGCATTTCTCCATCTAGAAACAAAACGCCGCCCAGTTGCCCAGGCGGCGTCGTTTCCACTATGAATGCGCGCCGTTATCGATCGGCGACTTCGTCCTTGATCAAGTCCTGCACGAGCATACCGGCACGGATGCCCTCTAGATACCATTCGCCACGCTCCGTAAGACAAATACCATTTGCGAGCTGGCCGCCGTCGTCGCTGTAGCGCGAGACGACCTCAATGATGTCTTCGGATTCCAAGCGTTCAATTGCCGCGCGGGCGCGATACGGAGACACCCCCACACGCTCGGCAAGCGTCTTTCGCGAAAAGCCATAAAATCCGCCGTTGTCTTCGGACTGCTGTGCAATCTCCATCAGCACCTGCACCTCGACACGCTTCATATCGTTGACACTCGCACGACCCTTGCCAGCCATGGCAGCCTCCTCAAACCGAGCACGGGCATCACTTGCACCGTGCGCGACCGGCACACCCCATGATGGCCGGCAACATCCATCATGCGGCATCCCCGCAAAAGGATGAAACAATTAGGGTTATTGTATACCGCCCAAATCGCTTATAGGCAGGTAAACGGGCTAATTTTAGGTTAAACGGTAGCTTTGTTGATAAATGGGGCACACCGAATGTATATCCGATGCGCCCCTTTAAGACCAATTTATCCAGGCTTAGCGGTGGAAGAAGCCACGGCGCTCGAACTTGGGCTCGCAGCACACGTTGATGCCCAGCTTGCGCAACACCGTCTCGTCCGTCGGCGAGATGATCACGCTAAAGAATGCATCGCAGCCACGCAGCTGCTCCAGGCCCGAAAGGACGCGGGCCGCCGTCTCGCTCGTTGCCGAGGTGATCGAGAGCGCCATAAGCGTCTCGTCGGTGTGCAGGCGCGGGTTCTTGCTACCCAGGAAATGCGTCTTGAGCTTGCTGATAGGCTCGATCGCCTCATCGCTAATGACCTCGAGTTCAAGGTCAACGCCCGAGACATGCTTAAGTGCATTCATGATGAGCGAGCTCGCGGCGCCCAGGCGCGTGGAAGTCTTGCCGGTCACCACGGAGCCGTCGGGCATGACCATGGCGCCTACGGGGCCACCCGTCAGCTGCTCCCTGGTAAGAGCGGCCGAGCGTGCCGGCGAGTAGTTCTTGTCGATACCGGCCTTCTTCATAATGATCTTGAGACGATCAACCTGCTCATCGCCCACGCCGGTACGGCGCACATTTTCGACCGCGGTAAAGTAGCGGCGGACGATCTCCATCTTGGAAGCGTCACGGCAGGCATCGTCATCGGTAATGGCAAAACCGACCATGTTGACGCCCATGTCCGTGGGGCTCTGGTAGGGGCTCTTGCCCAGGATCTTTTCCATCAGAGCACGGACCACCGGGAAGGCCTCGACGTCACGGTTGTAGTTGACCGTGGTCTTGTTGTAGGCCTCCAAGTGGAAGGAGTCGATGATGTTGGCGTCGTCGAGATCTGCCGTGGCCGCCTCGTAGGCGATGTTGACCGGATGCGTGAGGGGAAGGTTCCAGACCGGGAAGGTCTCGAACTTGGCGTAGCCGGCGGCGGTGCCGTGTTTGTGCTCGTGATAGAGTTGCGACAGGCAGGTGGCGAGCTTACCCGAGCCAGGACCCGGCGCGGTGACCACGACGAGCGGACGGGTGGTCTCGACAAACTCGTTCTTGCCGTAGCCGTCGTCGGACACGATCAGATCGACGTCGTGCGGATAGCCCTCGATGGGATAGTGCAGCTTGGCGGGAATGCCGAGCGCGTTTAGGCGATTACGGAAGACGTCAGCGGCGGGCTGGCCTGCATACTGGGTGATGACCACGGCCGCGACAGCAAAACCATTGCCGCGGAACAGGTCGACCAGGCGCAAAACGTCCTCGTCATAGGTAATACCCAGGTCACCGCGAGCCTTGTTCTTCTCGATGTGGTTCGCGTTAATGGCGATGATGACCTCGACGTCGTCGGCTATGCTCTTGAGCATGCGAAACTTGCTGTCCGGCTCAAAACCCGGCAGCACGCGGCTCGCGTGATAGTCGTCAAACAGCTTGCCGCCAAACTCCAAATACAGCTTGCCGCCAAACTGCGAGATGCGCTCCTTAATATGAGCGGCCTGCAGCTCGATATACTTCGCGTTGTCGAAACCCTGGCGCATGTATGGCTCCCGTCCCGTTTCCATTTAATGTCCTAGGCGATTATAACGGAGCAGACCCTTCCCAACACCCAATCAGCCAACGGGCATCAACCAAACACGCCCACCGATAAGTTGCGGTGGAATAATTCCTGTTTGACCCCTCATGACGGCCAAACAGGAACTATTCCACCGCAACTTCCCCTTTTGGCGCAAAGTAACCTGATCCCTTTGCACCAACAACAGAAACGTCGCAGGTTGAGCATAAATCAGCGAGCGCCGTCCAGGACGTACAAGTTGGCATGAAAAAGGCAAGGCATAGACCTTCTGGTCATGCCTTGCCTTTTGAATGACAAATTGTCGTCCTGGGCGGCGCGCAGCGTCGACTGGTTGCGCGGTTCGTAGAACCGCGCAACATAAGTGCGCCCCCTCCCGCGCACGGAACGGGAGGGGGCTAAAGGTAGGAGTCTACCGGTGGGTTGACCCCACCGGACAGACGATGACCAGATGATCCTTTACAGGATCGTCAAGGTTTCCGTGGGGTACCCGTTGGGTACTTAGATCAACACGCAAGCGACGGTCAGGATGATGGCGCAGACGACGGAGAGCGCGACGATGAGCTTAAGGGCAAACTTGAGCCAGGTCGTCCACTCGATCTTGGCCAGGGCGAGACCGCCCATGATGGCGCCGGAGGTCGGGGTGAACAGGTTCACGACACCGATGGCGGCGGAGAAGATCATGACCATGACCTCGGGCGAGAAGCCGAGCTTAACAGCCAGCGGTCCCATGATGGGCATGGAGACGGTGGCCATACCGGAGGTCGAGGGGATCAGGAAGGACAGGCCGAAGTAGACCAGGAAGCTCATGGGAGCGAAGATCACGCCGGACAGGCCAGCCAGGGCATTGGCGGCAGCGTCGAGGACGAAGACGTCGAGGCCGGTGTTAGCCATGAGGACGGAGATACCACGGGCGAGGGCGATGACGAGAACAACGGACATCATGTCGGCAGCGCCGGTGATGAAGGTGTTAACGATCTGCTTCTCGGACAGGCCACCGATGATACCGATCAGGACGGCCATGAGGAAGAACCAGGTGGAAGCCTCGTCGAAGTACCACTGGCCAATGGGCAGGCCGGTGATCAGGGCAGACCAGCCCTGGACGACGGCGTTACCGTCGGCGTCGTAGACAGCGCCAGCGTCGAAGAAGTTGGCGACGCCCTCGTTGAGGTCGGCCAGCGGGATGAAGCCGACGATCATGACGACGAAGGTGAAGGCGAAGGCGATCAGAACACCCTTCTGACGACCAGTGAGCTTGACCTCCTTGTGGACCTCGGAAGCAGCCTTGCCGTGAGCCTCTTCGGCGTCCTTAAGCTCCTGCATCGACAGGATGGTGGAACCCTTGTCAGCCTTGACCTTCTTGGCATAGTTCATCACGAAGACGATGGACATAGCGGTAGTGACAATCCACAGGACGGCACCAAGGCCGATGATGATGGACTGGTTGACCTCAATGCCAACGCCGGTCAGAGCGTCGACGGCAGCGCCGACGGCGAACGGGTTAACCGTGGAGCCGAGGCAGCCGCAGCCAGCGCCGAGCAGGACGGTAGCGGCGCCGACCATGGGGTCGAAGCCAGCGGCCATCATGGTAGCGGCGAGCAGGGCGTAGAAGGGAACGGTCTCCTCGCACATACCATAGGTGGTACCACCGAGGGAGAAGATGAGCATCAGCACGGGAATGAGCATGATCTCGTTACCCTTAAGCTTCTGCACCAGGACGGCGATACCGTTGTCCAGAGCGCCGGTCTCGGTCATCATGCCGAGGAAGCCGCCCAGGATCATAACGAAGAGGCAGACGGGCAGAGCGTCAGCGAAGCCCTTAATCGGGGCGGTGCAGAAATCGCTCAGACGGGCGGCAGTAACCGCGCCGCCGGACGTGCCGGAGACGATAACGGTAATCACTGCAACAATTGCCAGCAGAGCTAGAAGAATGGTGAACGATGAAGGCATACCGCGCTTTTTCTTAGCGGTCTCAGTCATGGTTCTCATCCCCCCTTCATAAATCATTTAACTTTCTCGCGCGAAGCGGATCTTCCGTGCCGTGCCCACCGCCCGACGCGAGATATTTACCAGACAAAGCCGCTCGGGGTGTGCAGCAATACACCCCGAGCGAGATGCTAGATGCTCTTACTTGAGCGTGGCGTACATGACAGCCTTGATGGTGTGCATGCGGTTCTCGGCCTCGTCGAAGACCTTGGAAGCGGGGCTCTCGAAGACCTCGTCGGTGACCTCCTGCTCTGTGATGCCGAACTGCTCGCACTTCTCGGCGCCAATCGTGGTGTTGGTGTCGTGGAAGCTAGGCAGGCAGTGCAGGAAGATGGCACCCGGGTTGGCCATAGCCATGACCTCGGAGGTAACGCGATACGGGGTGAGCTGAGCGATGCGCTCGGCCCAGACCTCGTCGGGCTCGCCCATGGAGACCCACACATCGGTGTAGATAACGTCGGCACCGGTGACGCCGTCCTTGACGTCAGTGGTCAGCTTGATGGTGCAGCCGTTAGCCTCGGCGATGGGCTTGCAGGCCTCGATGACGTCGTCAGCGGGCATGCACTCCTCGGGGCCGCAGGCCACGAAGTTCATGCCGAGCTTGGAGCAGACAACCATGAGGGAGCGAGCGACATTGTTCTTGCAGTCGCCCATGAAGACGAGGGTCTTGCCCTTGATGTCGTAGTTGAAGTTCTCCTGGACGGTCAGGATGTCGGCGAGCATCTGGGTGGGGTGCCACTCGGTGGTCAGGCCGTTCCACACGGGCACGCCGGACTTGGCAGCGAGCTCCTCGACGTCGTCCTGTGCAAAGCCACGGAACTCGATGCCGTCATACATGCGGCCGAGAACGCGGGCGGTGTCCTCGATGGACTCCTTCTTGCCCATCTGCGACGAACCGGGATCGAGGTAGGTGACGCCCATGCCCAGATCCATGCCGCCGACCTCGAAGGCGCAGCGGGTACGAGTGGAGGTCTTCTGGAAGAGCAGGACGATGTTCTTGCCCTCGAGATAGCGGTGCGGAACGCCAGCGCGCTTCATGTCCTTGAAGTTCTTGGAAAGCTTGAGCAAGTACTCGATCTCCTCGGTGGAGAGGTCGAGGAGCTTGAGGAAGCTACGGCCGGAGAGGTTAACACCCATGGTTCGTATCCTTTCGAAAAAATGAATTACGTAAGTATTAGTGTTGCCCGTTTGACGGGCGAAACCGGTGCGGTTGTAGGGGGACCGCACCGGAAACGGAAAGACTTAGAGGTCCTCGCGCCAGAAGGGCATGCTCATGCAGCGCGGGCCGCCGCGGCCGCGGGAGAGCTCGGCGGAGGGCACGACGAGAAGGTCCAGGCCCTCCTTGTACAGCACGTCGTTG
>CABURV010000015.1 GCA_902494035.1 uncultured Collinsella sp. | reverse complement strand
GTTTGTCGCGAGTTCCGCACGCAAAGGAAAGCACTTAATGTGCTTTCCGTCTTGCGCAGGACTGTAGAGCAGCAAACTTAACCCGCGCCCGCCGGCCCCGGAGACCCTCCCGGAGGGATCGTAAAATTTTTTCAAAAAAGTTGTTGCGCGCCGGACAGACTTCTGTGTATACTAATCCCCGCAGCGCACGCGAGCGGAAACAAACGCGAACGTCTGCCTGGGGAGTTAGCTCAGTTTGGTTAGAGCGCCGGCCTGTCACGTCGGAGGTCGCGGGTTCGAGCCCCGTACTTCCCGCCAACGCAATTAAAGCCACGTCTTCGGACGTGGCTTTTTGCGTTTGATGCACTTTGTTTCGATAGAACAATCGCCCCGGCGCATCTTCGCCCAGAATCCCCGCGCCTTCGGGAACGCAAGTAAAATCTAATAAGTATATTTGTCTGAACAACAGCTTTGTTGCGCAACACCTGTTCAACGAGACAGGGGGTTAGGTTATACTAAATTGCACTGTAGGCCGCATTTGATGCATTTCGCTCCAAGCGCGGCGCTCAGTGGATATCCGATTTACCATTTGGATATCCTGCGGTCATTTGGCGTCTCGACACAAGCTCGGCCCCGGAGCTCGTTCGAGCTGTTCGTATTCCTTGAAAGGGGAAACATGGACATATCGAGGAAGACTGATTACGCCCTTCGTATGCTGGCGATGCTTGCCGAGGATCCGGAGCGTTTGCTTTCTGTTCGCACCGCTGCCGAAGAGGTTAATGTCCCGTATTCGTTTGCCCGCTCGATTCAGCACGGTTTGGTCCAGGCCGGTATTGTGGAGAGCCTGCGTGGCGTCCACGGTGGCATGCGTCTCAAGGTCAGTCCGGACGACGTCACTATCTGCCAGGTCGTCGAGGCCGTTCAGGGTCCTATGGTTATGAACGATTGCACCGCGCCCGATGGTGACTGTGCGCGCATGGGCGCGTGCTGTTATCATCCCCTGTGGGCCGGAGCTCAGGCGTTGATGCGCGACTACCTCGATTCCGTTTCGCTCGGCGACATCGTCGCTCACCGCCAGTTCCCGGCCGTCGATCCCAAGTTCGCCGACCGCGAAGCGTTTCCCGAGTACGCCACCTGCGCGCACGCTTGTCGGGAGGAATAGCGCCGCATAAGGAGCATAGCCATGATTCAGGACCCCTTTCGTTCGATGATTCGTTCGGAAGGGGTCCTGCGTTATCGCGACCTTCCGTGGCGCCGTACGCGTGACCCGTACATCATTTGGCTTTCCGAGGTCATGCTGCAGCAAACACAGGTGCCGCGTGTGGAGGCGCGCATGCCGGTGTGGCTCGATCGTTTTCCGACTGTGCAGGCGCTTGCCCAGGCCGCGCCTTCCGATGTTTTGGACGCTTGGCAGGGCATGGGCTACAACCGACGCGCTCTGGCGCTTCACGGGGCCGCTCAGCGCGTTGTAGAGGACTGGGACGGGGAGTTTCCGCGTGAGACGCGTGACTTGGTCGCTCTGCCTGGTATTGGCCCGGCAACGGCGCAGGGTATCCGGTCGTTTGCGTTTGATCTTCCGGGTGTGTATCTAGAGACCAACGTGCGCACAGTCTTTCTGCATCACTTCTTTCCCGATGTACCGGCTGTTCCCGATCGCGAGCTGGTGCCGCTGATTCAAGCCGCCTGTCCGGCGGCCCCCGGTGCGGTGGCGGATGAGATCGCGCCCTTTGCCGTGCCTCAAGACGATGCCGACACGCCGCGCGCGTGGTATTACGCGCTGCTAGATTATGGCGCGTATCTTAAGAAGACGCTGCCCAATCCGTCCAGGCGCTCGGCGGGCTATAGTCGTCAGTCCAAGTTCGAGGGCTCGCGTCGCCAAAAGCGCGCCCACATTGTGCGCATGCTGCTGGCGGCGCGCGATGGGCAACCGGCAGGTATTACGCTCGATGAAGCCGTTGCAGGCGTTAACGAGATGGAGACGGCAGCCGGCCGAGAGCCGGTCGAGCGCGAGCTGGTCACAAGCATTCTTGCCGATCTGGAGCGCGAGGGCTTTTGCGGCTCCGAGGGCGATCGTTGGCTGAGTGTGTAGCTCACTCGAATCTGAAGAACGGGATTGTAAGGTTTAAATTCTCGGCATGAGGGCATCCTTAAAGCAAGGCCGCTCAAAGTCTGTGGGCGGCATGCGTTGAAGGGAAGTACACCTATGGATTTTGAGAATTCCCAAACCAAGAAGAACCTCGAGACCGCTTTTGCCGGTGAGTCCCAGGCACACACCAAGTATCGCTACTATGCATCCAAGGCCAAAAAGGACGGCTACGTTCAGATCTCGAATATTTTTGCCGAGACGGCGGGCAACGAGTCCGAGCACGCCAAGCTGTGGTTTAAGTATCTGCACGACGGCGCCGTTCCGGGCACTCTGGACAACCTGCGCGACGCCGCTGCGGGCGAGAACTACGAGTGGACCACGATGTACGACGAGTTCGCCAAGACCGCCGAGGAGGAGGGCTTTGTCGAGATCGCCGAGAAGTTCCGTGGCGTCGCCGCCGTCGAGAAGGCCCACGAGGAGCGCTACAACAAACTCGTCGAGCGCATCGAGTCGGGCGAGGTGTTTGAGCGTGAGGGCGTGAAGGTGTGGAAGTGCCTGAACTGCGGGCACCTGCACGTTGGTGCCGAGGCGCCTGAGGTGTGCCCGGTGTGTAACCACCCGAAGGCGTACTTTGAGGAGCAGGTGGTGAACTACTAGCGCTTGGCGCTGGCGTGAGCTGGGCCGGGAGGGCCGGACTACCTTCCCTCCTCGCTCACGGCTTCGCAGGGTCGCGTTGAGGGAAGGTAGTCCGGCCCTCCCGGCCCGCTTTGGTTCGTTGCGTGCTCGCTACAGAAAAGCTGATAACTAAGTTTGTGTGCCGCCCCTATCGGGGCGGCACGTTTTTGTATGGGGACTGGTTGGGACGGCACCGTTCATGGGTGGGGTACACTGGGTGGCGACTTTTAGTTTATCTACTACCTGATGGGGTGTTTTTGTATGGGTAAGAAGTCTCGGGCTCGGGTTGCTGCGGCGGGAACTCGCAAGGATCCTGGTCGTCGGGTTGCCGAGGGTAAAAAGGTCGATCGTGTCGAGAAGGACAAGAAGGTTGGCGCGCATGCTCATCCTGAGTGGGCGCCTCACCTCAATACGGCTAGCGAGGATCTGACTGCTAAGTTGTTTACTCTGGTCGAGGTTATCTTGGGCGTGGTGCCCGTGGTGGTCATTGGCTTGTTCTTGGCTTCGAAAGATGCCACGAGTGTCGATAAACTCACCGATGTCTTTTCTCAGGACCCCTCGATGGTGGTTACGTTTATCTCTGCGTGCCTGCAGCCGTTTGTGGCGTACATGTTGTACATGATTTATCGCAAATACTGCGAGGGCGACGCTGGTTTTGCCGCCGGCAACCTGATCGGTCTTTTGTGCTCCGAGATCCTACTGCTCAATATCCCAGGCGTCATCGGTATGGGCATCTTGCTGTGGCGTGTTTGGCGCAACGTCGCCCCGCACTTTGAGAGCTGGTTGTTTGAGCGTCGTGCAATGGGCGTGCTGGCAGACATTGCGGGCTCGCTCGTGATTTTAGCCTTGGCGTTTATGTGCGCCACCGCCGCCCGCGGTCTCGCGGGCATGTAGTCTGTCCTCACCGACCACGGAGCGCAGGGCAACTGCTGGTTTCACCGCTCCGGACGTCAGACCCGCGGCGCATCCCTTTCCCTCTCGCTCACGGCTTCGCAGAGTCACGCGAGGCAAAGGCATGCGCCGCGGGTCTGACGACGCGGGCTTGCCAACGAGTTTTGGCTAATAGATTGGTTTGTGTGCCGCCCCTTTGGGGCGGCACTTTTTGTGTGGGGTCCCGGTCTCCACAATTTTCGTCAAGCTTTTGGTTAGATTTTGGTCAGTTGGCGTAAGGGTGGAAGGCCAAAAGATTGCTGGCGAAAAAAGCTCAGAGAAAGTGCTGGTAGGGGAGTTGTTGAGCTTTTCGACAGCTTTTGAGCAAAAGAAACTTTGTGGCTATTGCCGGCGATTGCGTTGTCGCGGTCATGGCGGTGCGGGATGCTGGTCGTAAGCGTCGAACGCTCCGATTTTGGAGGCCAACATGGACCTGTTTCTTGAGACCCCACAGCAACAAGCCGAGCGCATGCTGCGGCAGCAGCGGCGGCTTATAGAGATGCAAATGCAAGGGGTTGCCAACCAGGCGCCCGTGCAAAACGTCGTGCCCGCTGCTGTACCTGCAGCCGTGCCCGGGTGCGAATCGGCACCAGAAGCCTATTCCGTACAGCAAGATTCATATGCGCAGGAGCTCGCGTTCGACAAGCGTCGTGCGCGTCGTCGCCGCGTGGGCCAGCGCCTGCGCACATTGGCGATGATCGTGCTCATTCCGCTAGGACTTGCGGCAATCTTCTTGGCCTCATATGCCCTCACGTGCATTCTCAACGGTGCCTCGCCCAATGAGGTGCTCCAGCATCTAGCGGCCCTGGGCCAGCGCCTAGGCGATGTCGCAACAACCATCCGCGCCGGCTGGGAGAGTTAGCGTTTGTCACATTAGGACTTCCAGGGTGTACGAATTATCGCCACGAGCAGAATTCTTGCATCCTGTGGGTCCTGTCGTGCGACTGAATAGTATTATTGAAGATAAATAATAATAGGATTTGCTATGTATAAGCAGGATTTAGAGCAGACTCTTTTGGGCATTGACGAAGAGGCGGAGCTGGAAATAGGTCCAAGAGACGACAGGCCGAACGTTGTATTGGTGGGAGGAAGCGCCTTCATGCTAAACGATGTGACGAATCGTTCGGTTACACATGACATTGATGTGTTTGAGGCAGATAGGTGCCTCCGCGAGATCATAGCTCGATACCCCGAGGTGAATGGTATGGCGGTGGCATATTGTAATCAGATGCCGTTCAATTACGAAGATCGTTTGATTCCCTTGGATATTGGGGCGCGCTTTATCAGGTACTTTACGCCATCCTTGGAGGACCTGGCGGTAATGAAGCTCTATGCCTGTCGTCCGAACGACATCATCGATCTTCATAGCCAGGCATTCGTCGACCGACTTGATTGGGGACTGCTCGAACGGCTTATATTCGACGAGGGCGAGGCGCTGGCGTCGTCGCCTTCGGAGCGGAGTTATCAAGAGATGGTCTGCGCATACAGCCAATACAAAAAGGAGGTGCTCGGTTGAATCTGACCTTTGAGGGATTCTTAAAAGGCTATTGCCGAGAGCTATCCGGACAGCAGTCGCTCAGTTTTAGAAAACTGGTTAAGCAAGCGACGACGGTTGCGCCGCGCGTGGCGGAGCCCCTGTTTTTGCTCGCTTTGGCACAGGGTAAAGCCGAATACGTTCTGGGCTTATCCGAGGGTTCGTGGATGGAAGAGGGTTACCGAGGCGTTTTGTCCTTGTACGCCCAAACGGGTAGCCTGGCATCTCTATGCGCCGAGGACAAACTTCCTAATCGTTATGCCAACGTTTGGCGTGCGTATAGAGCGGTGAAGGAAAAGCCAGTGGCGGACAGAAGAATCAACGCCCTGATGCGAAAAAGAACGTTGGGAGCGCTAGAGGAATCGGGTGTAACGCGCTACGGTCTCTGCCGCGATTTGAATCTGAATAAGGGAAACGTGTACGCATATTTAGCCGGTGATGACTCAAAGGTGAGCAGGGAGACGGCGCGCCGCATTATGGAATATGCGGAGGAGAGGGGCGCCCAAGAAGGGGCCGGGCGCCCGGTGCGTATGGCGGGGTAAGATTGATCGCGGTTTTGATTGGTGCTCGATTGGGTTTGTTGGGCGGAGTTTATGTCTGCTATTGATATTGTGCTTGTTGTGATCGCCTTGGTGGCGGTGGGGGTTGCTGTGGCTTGCGCCCTCCAGCTCAAGAGCCTGCGTGCCGAGTTGCGGGAGCGTGGCGACAGTAGCGCGGAAACGCTGGCAGCACTCGAGCAGGCCAACAACGCGCTCGATGCCCTGAACGTCGCGCTGGCCGAAACTCGCCGCACGGCCAATGCCATCGCGCAGCAGCAGACGACAGATGCGGCCGTGGAGCAGCAACGTTACCTGACCATCGCGCGTGAGTTTTCGCAAGCTGGTGACCGGATGGATGACCTGCGCCGCGAGACGGCCCAACAGCTCGGTGCCAACCGCGAGGGCATCGAGCACCGCCTGGACAAGGTGCGCGAGACGGTCGATGCCCAGCTGGGTGCTATCCGCAAAGACAACAACGTGCAACTCGATCAGATGCGCGCAACGGTGGACGAGAAGCTCTCCCGCACGCTCAACGATCGCCTGTCGTCATCGTTTAAGCAGGTGAGCGACCAGCTCGAAGCCGTCTACAAGGGCCTGGGCGACATGCAATCCATCGCCACCGGCGTGGGCGATCTTAAGCGCGTGCTGGGCAATGTGAAGGCGCGCGGTATTTTGGGCGAGGTGCAGCTGGGTGCGATCCTGACGGACATCCTCACACCCGACCAGTATCTGGAAAACGTTGCCACCAGGCCCGGAGCCTCGGAGCGTGTTGAGTTTGCCGTCAAGCTGCCGGTGGACGAGGGCGACCCCGTGCTGCTGCCGATTGACTCTAAGTTTCCGGGCGACGCGTACGAGCACTTGCTCGACGCGCAGGAGTCGGGCGATGCGGAGACCGTGGCGGCTGCGCGCAAGACGCTCGACACCATGGTCAAGCGCGAGGCCAAGGACATCTGCGAAAAGTACCTGAGTGTGCCGGCAACGACCAACTTTGGCATCATGTTCGTTCCGTTTGAGGGACTGTACGCCGAGGTCGTCAGCCGCCCCGGGCTTATCGAGACCCTGGGCCGCGACTATCACGTCAACGTTGCCGGCCCTAGCACCATGGCGGCCATTCTCAACAGCCTGCAGATGAGTTACCAAACGTTTAAGCTGCAAAAACGCACCGACGATGTACTGCGCGTGCTCTCCGCCGTCAAGGCCGAGCTGCCGCGCTATCAAAAGGCGCTGCGCCGCGCCCAGCAGCAGATCGAGACCGCGGGCAAAACGGTCGAGGGCATCATCACCACGCGCACCAACGTCATGGAGCGCAAGCTCAAGGACATCGACGCGCTGGAAGACGCCGACCAAGCCGATGAGATCTTGGGACTCACGCCCGCGGGCCTTTCCACAGACCAAGAAGACGAGGACTAATTGCAACAAGGCAGCGGGGCACCGGCGCAAACGCGGGCACCCCGCTGCCTTTCACATCGCGCTTGCCTGAAGTGCGCTTTAGTGTGCAACAATGGCGTTTCGCCCTATCAGACGCGAAAGGAAGCCCATGTCTCAGAGAAACACCAGTCCGCTGAAACGCTCCACCGTGCGCCGCACGCTGCAGCGGTTTTGGGGTGTCACGCGCACGCAGCCGCTGATTGTCTTTCTCTCGGTGTTCTCGTCGGCGGGCTACATCTTTTTGCTGACGTTTGCCAATACCTATGTGATGGCCCTCATTGTCGACCGCGTTCAAGCCGGTCCCGTGGCGGGTGATCAGGTGTTTGAGGTCTTCGGCCCCTATATCCTGGCGCTCGTACTCGTTAACCTGGTGGGTCAGATTCTCTCCAAGCTACAGGACTACACCGTCTACAAGCTCGAGATTGCAGGCAACTATCACCTGGCGCGTCTATGCTTCGACACGCTCTCCAACCAATCCATGACATTCCATACCAGCCGCTTTGGCGGATCGCTCGTGAGCCAGACGAGTCGTTTTATGAGCGGCTATACGGGGCTGGTGGACGTGACGGTGTATTCGCTCGTCCCCACCATCACCTCGGTCATCTGCACCGTGGCCGCACTCGCCCCGGTGGTGCCGACGTTTACCGTGATCCTGGTGTGCATCATGGCCGTCTACATTGCGTTTGTCTGGCTTATGTACAAGCGCATCATGCCGCTTTCGGCCGCGACGTCCGCCGCACAGAACAAGCTATCGGGCGTGCTGTCCGATGCGGTCACGAACATCTTGGCCGTCAAGACCTGTGGGCGCGAGGACTTTGAGCGCGACCTGTTCGATGCTGCCGACCGCGCCGCGCGCGATGCCGAGACGGTATCGATGCACGCCATGATGCAACGCAACTTTACGACCTCGGGCCTTATCGTCATCACCATGGCCGTGGTGAGCGTGTTCGTGGCGGGCGGCAACGCATGGTTTGGCATCTCGGCCGGCGCGCTCGTCATGATCTTTACCTATACGTACAACCTCACCATGCGTCTGAACTACGTGAGCTCCATGATGCAGCGCATCAACCGCGCGCTGGGCGATGCGGCCGAGATGACGCGCGTGCTGGACGAGCCGTGTCTGGTGGCAGACGACGAGAACGCCCCCGAGCTCAAGGTGAGCGAGGGCGCGATTGATTTTGAGCACTTGAGCTTTGCATACCGTGATGCCGCGGCGGGCGAGAGCGTGTTCGACGACCTGACGCTCCATGTGGCGGCGGGCCAGCGCGTGGGCCTGGTGGGCAAATCGGGCTCGGGCAAGACGACACTCACCAAGCTGTTGCTGCGCCTGGACGACGTACAGGTCGGCCGCGTGCTCGTGGACGGCCAGGACGTTTCGCGCTGCACGCAGCAGAGCCTGCGCCGCCAAGTTGCCTACGTGCCGCAGGAGGCGCTGCTGTTCCATCGCTCCATTCGCGAGAATATCGCCTACGGCCGCCCCGACGCTACCGACGAGCAGATCCGCGAAGCGGCTCGCTTGGCTAATGCGACCGAGTTTATCGACCGCCTGCCCCGTGGCTTTGACACCATGGTGGGCGAGCGGGGCGTTAAGCTTTCGGGCGGCCAGCGCCAGCGCGTGGCCATTGCCCGCGCTATTCTGACCGATGCGCCGATCCTGGTGCTCGACGAGGCGACGTCTGCCTTGGACAGCGAGTCCGAGGCGCTGGTGCAGGAGGCGCTCGAGAACCTGATGCGCGGCCGCACCTCCATTGTGGTGGCACATCGCCTGTCCACCGTGGCGGCGCTCGACCGCATCGTGGTACTGGCGGACGGCGAGATTGTCGAGGACGGTACGCATGCGCAGCTTGTCGAGGCTGGCGGCGAGTACGCAAGCCTGTGGGGCCGCCAGACCGGCGCATTTTTGGAGGCGTAAAGACCCCATACGTGGGACAATCGTGCCCATAGGTTTGTTATGCCGCCGAGCCGAGGAGTCGTTATGCCACGCGAGACCAATGCCGCCAAACGCGAGCGCGCCATCGAGGTGTGCGAGCGCCTTAACCGTCGCTATGGCCCGGTCGAGTGCTTCTTGGACCACGAGAATCCCTTTAGGCTGCTCATCGCGGTACTGCTCTCGGCTCAGACGACCGACGCGCAGGTCAACAAGGTGACGCCCCAATTGTTTGCCCAGTGGCCCACGCCCGAGGCCATGGCCGGAGCAAGTGTGACCGACGTGGCGGACACCATTAAGTCGCTCGGCTTTTATAAGAGTAAGGCCAAGCATGCCGTGGAGGCCGCGCAGATGATCGTCGCCGATTACGGCGGCGAGGTGCCGGCAGACATGAAGGAACTCGTCAGGCTGCCGGGCGTTGGGCGCAAGACGGCGAACATCGTGCTCAACGTGGGGTACGGCATCGTGGAAGGCATCGCGGTGGATACGCACGTCAACCGCATCGCGCACCGCCTGATGCTGAGTCCCAAGACGCACGCCAAAGAGCCGCTCAAGACCGAGCAGGATCTGCTCAAGATTTTGCCGCACGAGTATTGGGAGTCGGTCAATCACCAGTGGATCACCTTTGGCCGCGAGATCTGCGACGCCCGTAAGCCCAAGTGCGACGAGTGCCCACTGGCAGACCTTTGCCCCAGCGTACGGGTGGGCTAGGTTGCAAGGGCAGGGTGCTGCCGCTCTTGTGTATCTCCGGATGGCACAAATCGGGACGCGGTCGGTGACCACGGCGCTCGCTACGACTTCCGAAGCAAGAACTCTTCTGCCGGCACAACCGATGCGCCCTCGGTATCGTAGCGCTCGGAGCCGTGATATACGACGGCTCGGTCCTTTGCGGGAATGCCAAGTTCGGAACCAACAGACCGTAGGTGTCGAGCGAATGTGTCTCGATAGGTGGCGCCCGATTTGATTTCGAACGCCTGTGGGCGAGCCTGCTCTGTTAGATCGATAAGGTCGATCTCTCTTTTACTGTCGTCGCGATAAAAGACAAGCGTGGGCTCGATGCCTCTGTTGAGATATGCCTTCTGGCGTTCCGATACAACGAGGTTTTCGAATATTTCCCCGCTTAGGGGGTGGTTCATGAGACTGCGCTCGTCGTGAATGCCAAGCAGATGACAAAGTAGTCCCGTGTCGTAGAAGTACAGTTTTGGCGCTTTGGTAAGCCGCTTGCGCATGTTCCCAGCATATGGCTGAAGCAAGAACACCAAATAGCTTGATTGCAGGATCGAAAGCCACGAGCTGATCGTCGCCGTGGCGACTCCCACATCGGCGGCGAGTCTTGATAGGTTGAGCAGCCCTCCCACGCAAGCCGCGCACAGCCCGATCATTTTTCTAAAGGAGCTCAGGTTACGCACGTCGAGAAGGCCGCCCGCGTCGCGTTCCACATAGGTCATAAGGTAATTTTGGTAGAACATATCGGTGGGGATGCCCGCATCATATATGCGCGGGTATCCCCCGCGAATCAGGTAGGTGTCAAGCGAGATTTGCGTATCGCTGAGCTCCTGGTAGGAGAGAGGTAGGAGCTTGAGCATGCCGACGCGCCCGGCAAGCGATTGCTGGATGTTGTGCATAAGCAAAAAGTTTTGCGAGCCGGACAATACATACTGGCCGGTCCTTCCGCGCTCGTCGGAAGCGACCTGAATCATGCTGAACAGTTCCGGTGCATATTGGGCCTCGTCGATGATCAGATGATCGGGGCGCCTGCTGATAAAGCCGACGGGGTCATCGAGTGCGGCGCGACGGACTTCCGGGTTCTCGAGGTTGAGATATTCATATTCAGGAAAAACGGCCTTGATGAGAGTTGACTTGCCGCTTTGGCGTGGCCCCGTAAGCGAGACGACGGGAAACCATTCTGACATGTCGCGTAGCTTCTGGGCCATGGTTCGCTCAATCATTTTTAACGCCCTCCGTGTCTTGTATCGCATGCTCGTAGGCATGCTTTTGGTTCGAAAGTCTCGTGACGAGTTTGTTGGTATCCGCCGGGTTTCGTGGCAGGTCTTTGGGATTTGCCACATTGTCAAGGTAAAACAACCATAATTACTAACTAGAAGTTACCACAACTATAAAGTAGGAATTGCCATAATTACAAAGTAGCGCAGTTGGAAGCTGATAATTGATGCTGTTCGATCAGGCTGGTTTGTGCCGAGGACGTTGGGCATGCGCGTTTTGGGTGAGCGGGCCGGGTGCTGATGGCGGCCGTGCAGTTTGCGCGACGCCCGCAAACCCAAGTGCGATGAGTGCCCGTTGGCGGACCTTTGCCCTAGCGTGCGCGTGACGGGGTAGGGGCCCGGCACGTTTTGTCGGTGTCCGAAGGCCGTGGCCAATGTTGCGCAACACATTTGGGCTGCGAAGGCTCAATATGATGGCGACAAATGCCGTTTGTTATGAGGGGATGCCCGAATATGTTTTGCACCAAGTGTGGCTCCGAGATGCCCGACGGAACCGATTTTTGCACGAACTGCGGGGCACGCATGGGCGCTGCCTCTCCGGCGGCCGCACCCGCCGAGCCCGCGTCGATGCCGGCGGCAGGGATGCCTCCCGTGCAGGGTGCCGTACAAAAGAAATCGCATAAGCGCGCGGTGATTGTCGGCATGTGCGTGGTGGGCGTGCTCGTTGCCGGCGGTGCCGCTCTGGCGCTGACCGGCGTACTGGGTCCGCTTGGGCAGGGCAACTCATCGCAAATTACGGTACTTGGGTCCGACGAGGGCTCGGCCGAGCACAAGGACAAGGGAAGCTCCAAGGAGAAGCCTGCCAACGACGAGGGTGAGGCAGAAGAACCTGAGCAGACGGGCAGCAGCGTAAAGGTCGACCTCAATGACCAGGCAACCTATGCCGCGGCGAACCTGTTCCTATCGAACTTTACGGAGGAGCACTTCGATCGGGACTGGTATCAGGCGGGCGGCTTCGATTCGACTGACGGACTTTCTGATGACGAGAAATACAAGCTGGTCAAGTTTATCTGGTGCCATTTTATTGACAACGCGCCGTATCGAATCGAGAAAGGCGACTATGACAACGGTAATAGCCAGCGTGTGGCGACTGATGTGATCAATAGGGAACTCAACCGCTTGACGGGTCTGACGCTTTCCGATGCCGATATGACTTATGACAGAACGCCGGAGGGGCAGGCGATTCCTGATTCGGCCGAAGCGCATGGTGGGTACTTGTATCTGAAACAGGAATATGGCCAGGGAAATTACAACCCACCGTGTGCCATCGTTACGGGCGCGACTGACCTTGGCGACAACATCTACGAGCTCACCTATGAGGTCTACAGTGCTGGCGGCATGTTACTTCCTTCCGACATCCCCGAGGGCACCTACGGCCTGCCAAAGAACCAGTTCATCGCCGCAATTCAAGCGGACGCATCCAGGGGCCGTACCGAGACTTGCACGGTCCGCGTCGCGCAGGGTGACGGTACCCCGACCTTCATGCTGCTTAAAATGGGCGTCTACGACTAGACTCGGCGTATAGCTCACTCTGATAGCGCCAGGCGGCTTGCCCGTCTGGCGTTTTTGTTGCGGGGCTGGGCATGCGCTTGAGCAGGAGTATATGTTGCCCCCTGCCGGCTCATGCAAAAATGTGTTGCTAATTTAGAAGCCTATTCAAGCGCGCCGAAGTCGTGGCGTGCTGGCGTAGCATGAACAAAAAATCAAGCAATGGAGGGCAACGTGGCAACATTGAAGACGCGAGAGCTTGAAGATTATTTTGAGCGCATTGTGCGCACGCGCGAAGGTGACCTACCTGGTCGTCGCAAAGGCGACGAATACTTGTCTCAAACCCATGCACTCTACCATGGCGACCCTGCGCCCTGGGCTTTAACGCCAAAGTTATTCGATAAGGATACGACGGCGCTTCTTAAGGAGGCGGCCGAGCGCATGTACGGCATTATGGACAAGGTGACGCGGGCGTTTTGTTCCGATGCCTCCGTGCGTGCGTGGTTTCGCATGGATCCGGCTTTTGCTGACCTGTGCGCTATGGATGCCGGCTATGATTGCCAGATTCCCCTTGCGCGCGTTGATATCTTTCTTGACGAGGACGCCGGTTCGTATACGTTTTGCGAGCTCAATACCGACGGCAGTGCTGGAATGGTAGTGACCGATGCGGTCTGTCAGGCAGTGCGAATGACGCCTTCCTTTGAGGAGTTTGCATCCGACCACCCCGGCTTTCGGCAGTACGATTTATGCGGCAGCTGGATAGATGCATTGTTTGAGACCTATGCAGAGTGGGAGCTGGCCCATCCTCGCCGCACCGAGGATAGTGCACGATCGGACAGCGGGGCCTGCGTTGACGAGGGGCTCTATGCACCGCAATCAAAGATATATCCCGCTTCGGTGGCAATCGTCGACTATTCGGAAAGCATTGACTTGGAAGATGCGGCTCATTTTGTCGACCTTATGAGGCGGCGGGGTGTAGTCGCGCGCTTTACGGATGTACGCGACCTGCGGATTGTCGAAGAAGAGGGCGGTGCTAGGAGCCTGTGCGATGCCGCTGGTCCTATTGATTGCGTTTGGCGGCGCGCGGTGACCGGCGAGCTGTGGGATAAGCCGTGCGACGGACGCTCAGCCTTAATCGAGGCTGCCCAAGAAGGGCTTGCATGCATCGTCGGTGGTTTTAGAACGTGGCCGTGTGCGACTAAGACCGTATTTGCGTTTTTGTGGTCTCGAGCCGGGCAGTCTTTGTTGGGCCCGGAGGAGCAATCGTTTGTCCGGGAGCATGTGCCCTATACCGAGATTTTGGACGAAAGCACCCAGTTGTCGAGATTTGCCGAAAAGGATCGATGGATTGTCAAGCCGTGCGGCGGCTACAACGCGGTTGGCGTTGTAGCCGGTTTGGATGTCACGGAACGGGAATGGTCCCAGGTGCTTGCTCGCGCTGCGGCAGCTGGGGCGATTGTGCAGGAGTATGCTCAGCAGTATCAGACTCCCTGCTTGCGCGGAACGCTTGTCGATGGGCCGCATCGAGGAGAGGCGCCCAAAGGGCTTGTGGATGATCTTGGTTTTGCGCCCGCTTCTAATATGGAAGGCCTGTACCTGTATCGCGGCCGTTTTGCGGGCGTGTACACGCGCGTCGGTTTTGCCAACACCATAGGTGAGTGGACGAGCCGCCTGAACGTTGCGAGCTTTTTTGAGGAATAGCCGTTTCTTGGGGTACCTTCCGTGGTTGCGGCGTTCGACGTGACGGGGAGATTTTGGCGAAGCCGGTGAGTCCAGTACTATCTGGCGTTTTTGTTGCGGGGCTGGGCGTACGTCTGAGCTGGAGTCCCCTCCATGCGCTACCATGACAGGCAACGAATTTGACGAACGACCCGCCGAGCTTGCCTCGGCGGGCTTTTGTCGTTGCAATGCCGGAGGAACAGCATGCTCATTCACCGTATAGCCGCACAGCTCTACACTGCCGAGGCGCTGCAGACCGTCGAGGCCGGGCTCGATTCTGGCGAGGACGTGACGCTGGCCGTGTCTCAGTCGGGCCGAACGCTTATGGCCGCCGCCCAGTTTGCGCGTCGTCCGCGCCCCACGGTCTACGTCGTGAGTGGCGAGGATGCGGCCGATCGTGCCGCCCGCAGTTTGGCCGCCTATGTGGGCCTGGCGCACGTGTGCCGCTTTCCTGAGCGCAAGGACTACCCTTGGCGCGAGCAGGCGCCCGACGACGCCGTGGTGGCCCAGCGCTGCGAGGCGCTCGGGCGTATCGTGCGCGGCGACAGCTGCATCATGGTCACCTCGGCCCGCGCGCTGCTGCGCTGCGTGCCGCCAGTCGAGAGCCGCTACTGGGAGTCGACGACCTTTGCGGTGGGCGAGGAGATTTCCTTTGACGAGGTGCCGCAGCGCCTGGTGGGCATGGGCTACACCAATGCCGGTGCCGCCGATGCGCCCGGTCTGTTCCGCGTGCACGGCGACACCGTCGAGGTGTTTCCCGCGCAGGAAAAGGCGCCCGTGCGCATTGAGTTCTTTGGCGACGAGATCGACCGCATCCGCCGCATGGTGAGCTCTACGGGGCAGACCATCGGCAACGAGGACAGCATCGAGATCTTCCCCTGTCGCGAGCTCGCACTCACCGACGACGCCGTCCACAACATGCATGTGGCGCTCTACCGCGCCAGCCAGGACGACAGTAAGCTGGCGGCACTGCTCGAGATGCTGGATGCGCGCATCGTCACGCCCGAGCTCGACCGCTTTTTGCCGGTGATGTACGGCCAGACCGTGAGCCCGCTGTCGCATGTGAGCGGCAAGGCGCTCGTGGTGCTGTCCGAGCCGCGCTCGCTGTTCGACGATTGCCTGCGCGCCTACGAGGATATCGAGGCACGTGCCGGCGAGGCGGGGGTCGACCGTCTGGGCGGCCTGTACGTGCGTGCCCAGCAGCTCGACTTTGGTGCTCAGCAGCGCCTGAACTATGTGAGCCTCATCCGTGCCGGCGGTGCGGTTACGGCAGAGCTCAAGATTGAGCAGCCTGCCATCGCAGGCTCGGACAACCGTTTTATGACGCGCATCCAGGAGGTCGTGGGCAAGCGCTATGCCTGCGTGTTTGCCATCCCCGACCGCGGCGCGCGCGAGTCGATGGAGCTCACCTTTGGCGACGAGGGCATTACCTTTGAGGAGTCGCTGACCGCGGCGCCCGAAAATGCCGGCGCTATCGGCGACCGCGTGCGCGTGGCGGCGGCGGATTTCGCCGACCGTGCCGCACGCCAGGAGGCCCATGCTTCCATTCGCGAGCGTAAGGCTGATGCGCTCAACGCCCGCTCGCTCGAGGCGGGCGCCGCGCAGGCTGCCGCCGGCGCCGCCGTGCCCACCATCTCGCGCGGGCGCGTGACTTTTGTCGATGCCGCCCTGCCGCAGGGCGTGGTGGTGCCCGACGCCAATTTGGCCGTGTTCTCGATCGCCGACCTCAACGCCCGCATGGATGCCAACCGCGCGCGCAGCCGCCGCAAGGTGGACATTACGCAGATCACCTTCCCGTTTAAGCCGGGCGACTACGTGGTGCACGCTACCCACGGCATCGCGCTCTTTAGCGAGATCGCGCGCCAGGAAGTGGGCGGCAAGGAACGCGACTACTTTTTGCTGGAATATGCCGACGGCGACAAGCTCTACGTGCCGCTGGAGCAGGTTGACCGCATCACGCGCTATGTTGGTCCCGACGGCGATAAGCCGCGCCTGACCAGGCTCAACACCGCCGACTGGACGCGGGCTACCAACAAGGCGCGCAAGAACGCCAAAAAACTGGCGTTTGACCTGGTCGATCTGTATACGCGCCGCTCGTCGATTGCTGGTATCGCCTGTCCGCCCGATACGCCCGAACAGATCGAGATGGAGGAGAGCTTCCCCTACGACGAGACGCGCGACCAGCTGGAGGCTATCGCCGACATCAAGGCCGACATGGAGGCGCCCAAGCCCATGGACCGCCTACTGTGCGGCGACGTGGGCTTTGGCAAGACCGAGGTCGCCCTGCGCGCGGCCTTTAAGTGCGTTGACTCCGGCCGCCAAGTCATGGTGCTCTGCCCCACGACCATTCTGGCCCAGCAGCACTACGAGACGTTCTTTGAGCGCTTTGCCCCGTTTGGCCTGGAGGTCGAGGTGCTCAGCCGCTTCCGCACCCCGGCGCAGCAAAAGCGCGCGCTCAAGGCGTTTGCCGAGGGCACGATCGATGTGCTGATCGGCACGCACCGCCTGCTTTCGGCCGACGTGAACCCCAAGAACCTGGGCCTGGTGATCATTGACGAGGAACAGCGCTTTGGTGTGCAGCACAAGGAGCAGCTCAAGAACCTGCGCGAGCAAATCGACGTGCTCACGCTCTCGGCAACGCCGATTCCGCGAACCATGCAGATGGCCACGAGCGGCGTGCGCGACATGAGCCTGATCACCACACCGCCGACCGGGCGTCGTCCCGTGATCGTGCACGTGGGGGAGTACGACCCCGACGTGGTGAGTGCGGCGATTCGCCTGGAGGTGGGCCGCGGCGGCCAGGTGTACTACGTGTCCAACCGCGTTAAGACCATCGATGACGCCGTGGCGCGCGTGCATGAGGCCGCGCCCGAGGCGCGCGTGGGCGTGGCACACGGCAAGATGAGCCCGCGCGAGGTCGAGGACGTGATGATTGAGTTCGCGACCAAAAAGATCGATGTGCTCATCGCCACGACCATCGTGGAGAGCGGCATCGACAACGCAACGGCCAACACGCTGATCATCGAGGACTCGCAGCGCCTTGGCCTGGCGCAGCTCTACCAGCTCAAGGGCCGTGTGGGCCGCTCTGCCACGCAGGCCTACGCGTACTTTATGTTCCCCGGCGAGCTGCCGCTCACCGAGGAGGCAACGGCGCGCCTGACCGCACTTTCCGAGTTCCAGGACCTGGGCAGCGGCATGCGCATCGCCATGCGCGACCTAGAGATCCGTGGCGCCGGTTCGCTTATGGGAGCCGAGCAGCACGGCAACCTGTCGAGCGTGGGCTTTGATCTGTTTACGCAGATGCTGGGCCAGGCCGTGGCCGAGGCGCGCGGCGATGACGACGCCGGCGTGGAGGCGGCGAGCGTGGGTATTAACCTGCCGGCCGACTACTTCTTGTCCGAGGAGTACCTGCCGGCGGTGGACCAGCGCGTGCTCGTGTACCGTAAGCTCGCAGCGGCCGAGGACCTGGAGAGCATTGACGAGGTGCAGGAAGAGACCGAGGCCGCGCATGGTGAGCTGCCGTTGGCGGGACTCAACCTGTTCAATCGCGCGCGCATCCGCATTCGCGGCGAGCGCCTGGGGCTCGAGAGCGTCACGCTCAGCGGCGGTCGCATCACGTTTTTGGGCGTCGACGTGCCCAAGAAGGTGGCCTTTGAGCTTAAGACCCGCTATGGCGCGGTGAACTTCCCCAAGAGCCGCAAGTTGTCGGTGCCCTACAAGGCGGGCGCCGGCGCGGGCAGCGGCCTGGGTCGCGGTCTCGACGCCAACGACGGCACCGGCCCCGTGGCCGCGGCACTCATGCTGCTGCAGCAATTAGGCGCGAGTGACGATGACTGACAAGTAAGGGGCGTAGCGGGGCGGAGTCATCTTTGCCCCGCCACGTTGCAGGTTGATTCCAGCCGCATCGAAAGGAAAGCATGTTCGGATACATCTATAAGAAAGATGTCGCCATTATCGCGGTTATCCTGTGCCTTTGTCTGGGCGTGGGCAGCTTCTTCGATTATCAGATCTCGTGCGCGCTGTTCAACATCGGCAGCATGTACGGCCGCTTTATCGAGGCTGCCGGCGAGCTGCCGTTTGAGCTGACGGCGAGCATCGCAGGCGTTATGCTCGTGCGAGCGGTGCGTCCCGACTCCAGGGGGAGCAAATGGCTCGCCGTGCTCGGCGTCCTCGTTAACGTTGGTCTGGCTGGCTACGAGATCGTTTCGTCCCTGCGGGTTGGCGGCAAACTCATTGCCGTTCAGCTGGTGCTGACGTTTGTGCTGGTGATTGCTGCTAACTTTATCGTCTATCGTCTCACGCGCGACACCGCGCCCGACGAGCTTATGCGCTGGGCGTTGATGGTGCTGGCCGTGTGGGCCGCTCAAGCCATCATCCTCAACGTCATTGTTAAGCCGCTGTGGTCGCGCCCGCGCATGCGCGTGATCGAGGTGACGCAGGGGCTCGATTTTCAGCCGTGGTGGGTGATTGGCAACCCCGACAAGTGGGCCTTTATCGCCGCCGGCGTGATCAAGGACGGCTTCAAGTCGTTTGCGAGCGGACACACGGCGCATGCGGCGATCGGCCTTATGCTCGCCGGGCTTCCCGCGGCGGCCTTTAAGGAAAAACCGTCGCGCCGCCGGGTGGTCTTTTGGACGGCGGCTATGGTCGCGGCGCTCGTCGCCTTTGGCCGCATCGTGATCGGAGCGCACTTTTTGAGTGACGTGAGCTGCGGCTTTGCCCTGGTGCTGGCGCTTGAGTGCCTTGCCGCGCGCATTGCCTATCCCAACGGCGTACAATAGCTCCGTTTGAATCATCTGGCCGATACCCGGTAAGAGAGGATTGCCATGCTCGCGTTTAACAACGATTATTCCCACGGTGCACATCCGGCAGTGCTGCAGGCGCTCGTCGACACCAACATGGAGCCGCAGCCCGGCTACGGTACCGATGCACACACCGAGCGTGCCAAGCAGCTTATCCGCGAGGCCTGTCAGGTCCCCGATGCCGACGTGTTTTTTCTGGTGGGCGGCACGCAGGCCAATGCGACGGTGATCGATATGCTGCTTGCGCCCTACGAGGGCGTCGTTGCTGCCGAGACTGGCCACGTCGCCTGTCACGAGGCGGGCGCCATCGAGTTTGGTGGCCACAAGGTGCTCACCATCCCCGGCTACGAGGGCAAGATGCACGCCGAGGACCTCGAGAACTATATCCAGGTGTTCTACGAAAACGAGAGCTACGAGCACACGGTGTTCCCGGGCGCCGTGTACGTGAGTCTATCGACCGAGTACGGCACGCTGTACTCCAAGGCCGAGCTCGCGGCGATTCATGCGGTATGCCAGAAGCGCGAGATTCCGCTGTTTGTGGACGGTGCTCGCCTGGCCTATGCGCTGGCGGCCGATGAGTGCGACATTACCCTGCCCGAGCTGGCGCAGCTGTGCGACGTGTTCTACATCGGCGGCACCAAGTGCGGCGCGCTCTGCGGCGAGGCTGTGGTGTTCTGCGGCATGCACGCTCCGGCACATCCCATTCCGCGCATTAAGCAGCACGGCGCGCTGTTGGCCAAGGGCCGCCTGACGGGCGTGCAGTTTGAGGCACTCTTTACCGATGGCTTGTATTTTGAGATTGGTCGACAGGCGATCGAGACGGCCCAGACGCTACGTCGTGTGCTGCACGAGCGCGGTTACCAGTTCTTTTTGGAGACGCCCACGAACCAGCAGTTTGTGATTCTGCCCAACGAGGATATGGCCCGCATTCGCGAGCATGCCTCGATCGAGTACTGGGAAAAGTACGACGATACTCACACGGTGGTGCGCTTTTGCACCAGCTGGGCCACGACGCAGGAGGACATCGACGCGTTGGCGGCTGTTCTGTAGCCTGATGTAATGACAAGGGGCCGCCTTGCGCTGGGTTTGGCGCAAGGTGGCCTTTGTTTTTGAGGGGGAAGGGTTGTATGACCGAGATGTCCGATCCGACGATTCGTCTGGCGACGCCCGATGATGCGCCGGCGTTGCTTGCCATCTATGAGCCGTATGTGCGCCAGACGGCGATTACCTGCGAATACGAGGTGCCGAGCGTTGAGGAGTTCGCCGGGCGCATCGAGCGCACGCTCAAGCGCTATCCGTATCTGGTGATGGAACTGGACGGGCGTCCGGTAGGCTATGCCTATGTGAGTCCGCTCAACAGCCGCGAGGCATACGACTGGTCGGTCGAGACATCGATCTACCTGGCGCGTGATGTGCGCCACGGCGGGCTGGGCCGCAAGCTGCATGACGCGCTTAAGCAATGCCTGATCGCGATGGGTATCACCAACATGTGCGCCCTCATCGCCGTGCCGCACGACAAGGACGATGAGTACCTGACGCACAACAGCCAGGACTTCCATGCCCATATGGGGTATCGCCTGGTGGGCGCCTTCGATCGCTGCGCCCAAAAGTTCGGCCGCTGGTACGACATGTGCTGGATGGAGTTGGTCCTAGCCGAGCGCGTCCCCAACCAACCCAAACCAACCTGGTTCCCCGACCTCCTCAAACCTACCATTTAGGGACAGGTTTATTTTGGCAGGTTAGCCGATGGGCTCGGTGTATTTGGCACGGTCGGTGCGCTGGATGCGCTTGGAGACATGGAGCGGTCGGCCGTCGGTGTCGTACACGTAGTCGGTGATCAGGATCAGCGCCTGCCCGCGCCCAACGTTGAGCAAAAACGCCTCGTTTTGCGAGGCATAGCACACCTCAAAGGTCTTATGTCCCTGTGCCGGCGCGCGATGGAATTCCTGGCGCAGCGTGGCGTAGAGCGAACCGTTGATATCGCGATCGATGAGTGCTTCAAAGCTCGGTGGTAGATAGGTGGTCTCCAGGCACAGCGGCGCATCGTCCAGATAACGCAGGCGGACAAGTTTGACGAGCTTGCTGCCCACGGCGACATCGAAGAACTTGGCCGCATTGCCCGCGGCCTTGGCAAAGCCCGAGTCCACCGTGCGCGTGGTGGGCTTCATACCCTGACCCTGGACCTGTGTCGTGTAGCTCGAAAACACCAGGTTGTTCTCGTGGAGTGCCGGCGTGTCGGCCACAAAGGCGCCACGCCCGCGCTCGGTGCGCACCAGGCCCTCGTCAACGAGCACCTTAAGGGCGTGGCGTACGGTGCTGCGCGACAGCCCCGATTCGTCCATGAGTTCCATCTCGGACGGCAGCTTGTCTCCGCGCGCGTAGGTGCCGGAGGCGATGCGGTCGCGCAGCATGCCCGCCAAGCGCTCGTATTGGGTCAGTCTCTTTTTAGATGAAGCGTTCATGCGATCAACCTGTATCTAACCTGTATGCGTATCTAATCAAGCATGTATTCAATACAACAACAAAACCGCTGGTATCAAGTTATCGAAAACCGTATCAGCAAATTTTTTAAGACAAATATAGCATACAACTAGTCGACATAACCAAAACATGTATGTAACTTGTATGCCATCGAGAGCATCAAACGAGAAGAAAGGCTGATGCACGATGACTACTCAGGAACAGGTTAAGGACGTCGTCTCCCAGGTTTTGGCCGACAAGGCAGACAAGGGCGGCATCAAGCGCGTCGTGTGGATTGGCGCCGGCGGATCCAACGGCGGCAACTATCCTGCCCAGTACTTTATGGAGCACGAGGCCACGCAGGTCGTGAGCTCCAGCTACACCAGCAATGAGTTCGTGCACGCCACGCCCGCCTATGTCAACGAGAACACCCTGGCCGTCGTCGTGTCCATGCGCGGCACCAAGGAGACCATCGTCGCCGCCCAGGTCGCCAAGGACCACGGCGCCAGCACCATCGCCATCTATGTCGATGAGTCCGGCCTCACCGAGGTCTGCGACTACAAGATTCAGTATGACAGCCTGGCCGTCGACGAGTCTTGCATGGGCCGTACCAACTCCGCCGTCGTGACCATGATCGCCATGGAGCTTACGCAGCAGACCGAGGGCTATGCCGAGTATGAGACCGCTATGGCCGCCTTCGACCTGGTTGACCCCATCTATCGCAAGGCCGTCGAGTACACCCGTCCGCTCGCCGCCAAGTGGGCCGAGCAAAACGCCGACAAGCCCTGCATCAACGTGATGGCTCAGGGTCCGCTCTTTGGTGCCGCCTACGTCTTTAGCATCTGCAACGTGCAGGAGATGCTGCAGATCGACTCCTGCACCATCAACACCTGCGACTTCTTCCACGGCCCCTTCGAGATCCTGGACAAGCGCACCTCGCTGTTCCAGCTCATCAGCGTCGGCCGCAGCCGCTGCAACGACGAGCGCGGCATCCGCTTCGTCAACCAGTACGGTGGCGAGCGCGTCTATCAGCTCGACGCCAAGGAGCTCGGCCTCAACGACATCAAGGACAGCGTGAGCGAGTACTTCAATCACCTGATCTTTGCCCCGATCCTCAACAACGTGTACATGCGTGCGCTCTCTGCCGTCACCCACAAGGACTACATGACGCGCCGCTACATGTGGAAGCTGGACTACTAGGGGATAGAGCGGCCTAACAGCTCGATGTCCTCATAAGTTGCGGTGGAATAGTTCCTGCTTGGGGGCTTGAAGCCTCTATTTAGGAACTATTTCACCGCAACCGCCCAGTAATCCGCTGGGGGCGGAGGAAAACGGATCACTTATCCGCTCGCCGATTTGTGTCTTGAAAAATGTATATAACGACTATAACGTAGTATGAAACATATTGGAAACAATACCGAGGAGGCTGCGTTGAAGAAAAGCAATCTGGGCTATGTGCTGGTGCTGATCGCCGCGCTTATGTGGGGCAGCATCGGAATCTTTGTAAACGGCATCTCGGCCATGGGCGTTTCGTCCCAGAGCATGGCTGCCTTTCGCTTGTTGGTCGGAGCGCTTATCTTGGCGCCGGTCCTGATGTTTATGGGCTGCCGTCCGGGTGAGGGGTCTACCGTGGCTCAGGGTCCGCTGGCCCTGTTCAAGGCAAGCCCTAAAGAGCTTGTTCCCTGTGCGCTTGTCGGCATCGTCGGTTTGGCCGCCGCCAACACCTGTTATTACGAGTGCATGGGCGAGGTGGGCATGTCCACGGCCTCGGTGCTGCTCTACACCTCGCCGGTGTTTGGCGTCATGCTCGGCCGCGTGCTTTATCGCGAGGACGTGACCCCCAACAAGCTCGTTGCCATTGTCTTTAACATCGTAGGCTGCGTGCTTGCAGTGACCAATGGCGACCTTTCCGGTTTTCATTTTTCGGTTTGGGGCGTCACGTCGGGCGTGATTGCAGGCCTTTGTGGTGCGTCGCTCGCGGTGTTTAGCCGAATAGCAACCAAGACGGTCCACCCGCTGGCTGTCACGTTTTGGGGCTTTGTTTTTGGCGGTGCGGTTATGGCAGCTATCGCGGCTCCGTGGCCGGATGTCGCCGCGGCAATGTCGCCACAGCTGCTGCTGCTGTTCCTTGGCTTTGGACTCATCCCCACAGCCGTTGCTTACATCTTATATATGCAGGGTCTGTCCATGGGGCTCGAGACATCGAAAGTTCCCGTCGTAATGTCTTTCGAGACGGTCGTCACCGTACTGGTGGGCATTGGTGTCTACGCCGAGCCCGCCGGCGCGATTAAGGTCCTGGGCATCGTGTTGGTGCTCGCGTCCATCCTGATTATGAACACCGACTTCTCCAAGCTGCGCAACAGTGTGTTTGTCGGTCATGTCATTGAGAGCATGACCTTTAAGCCCAACGCGTGGTGGACCGAAAAATCTCAGGACATGGATCTGTTTAAGGAACGCACCGGCATTGCGCTGGAACCCACCGTACAGGAAAGCCCCTGGTACTTCGTGCGATAGGGGATTGCGCGCAGGGTCTGACCTGGGGTTATCCAGCTAGCGCCGGCCTACCCAGTCCAACGTTTCGAGTACGTTAAACCCGTCAACGGTCGATTTTCACCCGCGAACGGTCTTTATACTAATTAGCAATATAAGCAACGTATAAGACGTTATAATGACCATAACGAAAAGGAGGAGGCAAGATGAATCAGATCATTCTCGCATCTCATGGCGGCCTGGCCGCAGGCGCCAAAGACACGCTCGAGATGGTTCTCGGCGACGTGTCGAACGTCCACGTCGTGTCGCTTGCTCGTGACGACAAGGAGCCCATCACCAATAAGGTTGAGGCTATGATCGCCACGTTCAACGCGGACGACACCGTCTATGTGCTGACCGATATGCTCGGCAGCTCGGTCAACAACAACATGGTCGAGCTTTCCAAGAACGGCACGAAGTTCACGGTTGTCAGCGGTTTCAACATCCCGTTGGCGCTCACGCTTGCTATGAGCCCCGCCCCCGTCAAGGGCGCCGAGCTCGCGGCCCTCATCAATGAGGCCCGCACCGGTCTGACCAACCCCAACGCACCGGTCGAGGCCGCCGCGGCTCCTGCCAAGAAGGCCAAGGCGTCCCGTCACAGCTCCGGTCCCGCCAAGATCGTCCTCGCACGTCTTGACTACCGTCTGCTGCACGGCCAGGTCGTCTTTACTTGGACCACCAAGGTTCAGGCCGAGCGCATCATCGTCGTCGACAACGCTGCCGCCAACGATGACATCAAGAAGGGCGCTCTTAAGCTGGCCAAGCCCCAGGGCGTGCGCCTGAACGTCTTCACCGTCGAGCGTGCCCTCGCCAAGATGGATAAGCTCAACACCCTCGGCGAGCGCGTCATGTTCGTCTTTGGCAACACTGCCGAGATGCTGCAGTTCTGTCAGGGCTACAAGCTCGACGCCATCAACCTGGGCGCCACCGCCAACCACGACGGTGCCGATCAGGTCGGCGGCAAGGACAGCTCCGTCTTCCTCGACGCCACCCAGAAGGCCGACGTCAACCAGCTGCTCGACATGGGCATCAAGCTCTATGTCCAGCAGACCCCTACGTATCAGAGCGTCGACATCGACGCCAAGCTGTAATCAACCAGGCTTTTGCCTGACTGAAAGGAGAAGGGTATGAATACGTTCATCAGTGCGGTGCTCGTCGGCCTCGTCGGCGTGTTCTGCATGTGGGACTCCCGCCTGCTCGGTCGTCTTAACTTCGAGCAGCCCCTCGTTGGCGCTACGCTCGTCGGTCTGCTGCTGGGCGATGTGCCCACCGGCCTTGCCGTCGGTGCCGCCGTCGAGCTCGTGTCCATGGGCCTGGTGCAGGTCGGCGCCGCCGTTCCGCCCGATATGGTCCTGGGCGGCATCGTGGCCGCTGCCTTTGCGTGCCTGACCGATGCTTCTGCCGAGACCGCCATGACGATCGCCATCCCGGTCGCCGTCCTGGGTCAGCTCCTCGGCATCGTGTTCCGTTCCATCATCGCCGCCCTCACCCATGTGGCAGATAGCGCGATCGATAACGGAAAGTTCAAGACCGCCTATCGTATGCACATCTGCGCCGGCTCCGGTCTGTACGCCATCATGTACTTCCTGCCGATCTTCCTCGCCGTCTTTGTTGGCACCGACCTGGTTCAGGCCATCGTCAACATGGTTCCCGAGTGGCTGTCCACTGGTCTTAACGTTTCGACCAAGATCATGACCGCCTACGGCTTGGCCCTGCTGCTCACCATGATGATCAAGAAGGGTATGACTCCGTTCCTGTTCATCGGTTTCCTGCTCGCCGCTTACCTCAACCTGTCCGTCATCGCGGTCGCTCTGATCGGTGTGTGCCTGGCTGTCGTCTTCATGGGCTTCAAGTTCAACGGGTCCCATGCAGCCGCCGGTGTCGATTCCGACTACGATCCGCTCGAAGACGACGAAGACTAAGGAGGAACACACTATGGCAACCGCAACCAAGGACGTGTCCCTGAACAAGAAGGTCAGCCAGTTCTTCTGGCGCTCCTGGGCCATCCAGGCCTCTTGGAACTACGAGCGTCAGATGAACATGGGCTTCCTCTACGGCATGGTTCCCACGCTCGACCGCCTCTATCCGGACGAGTCCGACCCCAAGCAGCTCGCTGCTAAGAAAGAGGCTTACCACCGTCACATGGCGTTCTACAACTGCACCCCGCAGACGAGCGCCTTTATCCTGGGCCTCACCGCCTCCATGGAGGAGGAGTACGCCAAGGATCCCGAGAACTTCAACCCCGATTCGATTAACGCGGTCAAGACCTCCCTTATGGGCCCGCTTTCCGGCATCGGTGACTCCTTCTTCCAGGGCACCATTCGTGTTATCGCCTTTGGTCTGGGCGTTCAGCTGGCTCAGCAGGGCTCCATCATGGGCCCGATCCTGGCCATGCTCATCTCCATCGTCCCCTCTGTGCTGATCACTTGGTTCGCAGCCAAGATGGGCTATCAGGGCGGCCACGAGTACCTGAGCAAGCTTCAGGGCGGCGACCTCATGGAGAAGCTCATGTATGTCTGCGGCATCGTGGGTCTTATGTCCGTAGGCGGCATGATCGCCACGCTGATCGGCGCCACCACCCCGCTGCAGTTCGCTGAGGGCACCGTCGTTATCCAGGACATCCTGGACGGCATGATGCCCCAGATGATCTCCCTTGGCCTCACCGGCCTTATGTACTGGCTCATCAAGAAGAACGTCAACACCGGTTGGCTTCTCGTGATCGCCATCGTGGGCGGCATCGCCCTCTCCGCGGCCGGCATCCTGGCCTAGTCGCGACCAAGCGTCTAACCGCTTTCCCCCGGGGGCCTGCCTGGCATCCCATACCCCAGGCAGGCTTCCATCCCCAAAATGCGACAATGGGACAGTCCCTTTGTCGCATCCTCAACGGGCCGGCGACTCGGTCCAAACCACGGTAACCCTGCGAGCGCCCGGCAATGTGGCGCCGCAAAAATTGAAAGGAATGTGTCAGATGTACGAGATCGACCTTAACCTCCCTAAGCAGATCGTCGCTGACGTCCTGTCCAACCACGAGATCCACAGCGTCGCTTTCGTCGGCTGCGGTGCTTCCATGTCCGACCTTTACCCCGCCAAGTACTTCCTGGCCAACAACACGGACAAGCTGAACGTTCAGATCTTCACTGCTAACGAGTTCAACTACGACACGCCTTCCTGGGTCAACGAGCACACCTTCGTGATCACCTGCTCCCTCGGTGGCTCCACGCCCGAGACCGTCGAGGCCAACAAGACCGCCAAGAAGCACAACTGCCCGGTCGTCTCCCTCACCAACAAGGCTGGCTCCGCTCTGACCGTCGACGCTGACTACGTCATCGTTCACGGCTTCCACGCCAACTTCGCTGCCAAGTGCGAGAAGCCCGGCTACGCCATCGCTCTTGCTGTCGAGATCCTTCAGCAGACCGAGGGTTATGACCACTACGAGGACATGATCACCGGCCTCACCAACGTCTTCGAGCTCTGCGAGAACGCCGCTCAGTCCTGCAAGAAGCTCGCCAAGAAGTTCGCCGAGGACTTCAAGGACGACAAGATGATCTACTTCATGGCTTCCGGTGCCTCCGAGAAGATGGCTTATTCTCACGCCGCCTTCCTGTTCACCGAGATGCAGTGGATCGACGCCGCCGCCTACAACACCGGCGAGTACTTCCACGGCCCGTTCGAGGTTTCCACCGAGGGTAAGCCCTACGTCTTCTTCATGTCCGATGGCGCTACCCGTCCGATGGACGCCCGCGCCCTCACCTTCCTTGAGCGCATGGGCGCCAAGGTCGCTCTGATCGACTCCAAGGACTACGGCCTGGCTGACGCCGTGCCCGCGAGCGTCGTCACCTACTTCAACCCGCTGCTGCACCTCGCCGTTATGCGCGAGTACGGCAACCAGATCGCCGAGGCCCGTCAGCACCCGCTGACCATGCGTCGCTACATGTGGAAGCTTTCCTACTAATCACAAGTAAGTAGACCTTACGGGTTGATTGAGAGGGGATGGGGTTTGTGCCCCATCCCCTTTTTTGCTCTGGGGAAGGCGTGTCTGTCGCGCCATAAAACCCCGGATAAAACCTACCAAAATAAACCTGTCCCTTTTTGGCAGGTGGGAGGAGATGCGTATGATCAAGGCAGTGCTGTTTGACATGGACGGAGTGCTGGTCGATACCGAGTGGTTCTACAACCGTCGCCGCGTGGCGTTTATGGAAGAGAAGGGGTTCCACTTTGACGAGATCCCCGATCTTTCGGGGTCTAACGAGCCTGCCATTTGGGAGGCGCTGGTGCCCGACGATGTTGAGCTGCGCGAGCGCCTGCGCGTGGAGTATAAGCAGGTCTACAGCCCGGACCATCCCGTTCCGTATGCCGAGCTGCTCAATGAGCAGACGGAGCCGGTGATGCGCAAGCTGCACGAGCGCGGCGTGAAGTGCGCCATCGCGAGCTCGTCCTATCGCGAGCTGATCGACGAGCTGGTGGGGATTGCCGGTATCGCCGGCGTGCTGGACTACACCATCAGCGGTCACGAGTGCAGCGCGTTTAAGCCCGACCCCGAGATCTACCTGCGTGCCATGGAGGCGCTGGGGGTGGAGCCTGCCGAGTGCCTGGTTATCGAGGATTCGCCTTTGGGGATCGAGGCTGGCAAACGTTCCGGCGCCCGCGTCCTGGCACTGCGTCCGCACGAGGGCGTCAACCTCGATCAATCGCGAGCCGATGCCGTTATTGATAATCTGACCGACATTTTGGCCGCTTTGTAGTGTCAATCCGCCGCGAGAAGCACGGGTTCAAACGTTTTTTGCGGTGGACTGGCTCAATTTGGTTTCGATTTTGATCCGTTTGGCTTCGATTCGGACTAAGTGAGTAGACTTTTTGGCGCAGGCCGAGCACAATGCATATCTTCCTTTGTAAAACCGCAGGTCACAGGGGTGGCGGTTTTGGGTGTGCTCGGCAGATCGTAAAAAGTCTACTCACTTGGAATTTTGCCCTTTGGTCGTGGGGGTTGCTGGTCCCGTTTTGGTTGTCGAGGGAGGTTGAATTGAAGCGCCCCCGCACGCTCCATGCTACAATCGCGGGCATGCCCCACAACCACATCTGCCTTCGAAAGGAGCCTACGTGGCGAACGCCATCGATCAGCTCACGGACCGCGTGCTCATGCTCGGCCGCCTCACCATCGTCCGCCGTGCCATTACTGCCGTGGCGGTCACAATTTCTGCCGTCCTCCAGACATTCCTGATCCAGGCGTTCATTCAGCCCGCCGACCTGCTTCCGAGCGGCCTCACCGGCGTTGCGGTCCTGCTCGATCGCGTTACCTCGCTGGGCGGCGTTCACATCGACATTTCGCTCGGTATGCTCGCGCTCAACATCCCCGTGGCGCTCCTGTGCTGGAGCGGCATTAGCAAGCGCTTCGTCATCTTCTCGATGATGCAGGTCGTGCTCTCGTCGCTGTTCCTCAACGTCTTTCACTTCGCTCCATTTTTGGGCGACAAGATCATGCTCATCATTTTTGGCGGCGTGGTCTCGGGTCTGGGCGCTGCCATCGCACTTAAATCCGGCGCATCCACCGGCGGCACCGACTTTATCGCGCTGTGGGTTTCCAACCACACGGGCAAGACCATCTGGGGCGTCATCTTTGGTTTCAACTGCTTTATCCTGGCGATCTTTGGCTTTATGTTTGGCTGGGACAAGGCGGCGTATTCCATCGTGTTCCAGTTTATTTCGACCAAGACCATCGACAGTTTCTATCGTCGCTACGATCGCGTGACGCTGCAGATTACGACGCGCAAGGCAGACGAGGTCATGACTGCCTACGTAAACCATTTTCAGCACGGCATTAGCTGCGCCGAGGTCGTCGGCGGATACAGCCGCGAAAAGATGTACCTGCTGAACACCGTTGTTTCGACCTACGAGAGCCAGGACATTATCAAGTTGGTGTGCGACGTTGATCCCGGCGCCGTGATCAACGTGTTCCACACGCTCAACTTTGTGGGCGGCTGGTGGGGCGGTCATGTCGACGAGCCCATGCCCACGGCCGTTCCCGATCCCGACAAGCCCGCACGCATGGCCAGCAGGCAGGCGCGCCTCAGCGAACAGGACAGCCTGCAGCAGGACGACGGCAAGTAGGGTATTGGCATTTTGCCGGTCCTGCGCAACCCATCCGAACGAGCCCCCCCCGAAAGCCCCGTTGCTTTCGAGGGCTCTCGTTTGCCCAGATAAAACCTACCAAAATGAAGCTGTCGCTTTTTGGTAGGGAGGGTGTATCGTTTTATCAATATGAGGTAACATGAAACTAGACGTTATATACGTATTAGAAATTTAGCTATTTTGATAAGAGTGATCAGATATGCCTGCGCCCAAAAATGCACCGCTTTACCAGCAGATTTATGACGAAATCAAGGATGCGATCGAGAAAGGTGTTTATGCACCCAAGGAGCGTATTCCGTCCGAGCTTGAACTAGCCGAGCAGTACGAGGTGAGCCGTATTACGGTGCGCCGCGCTGTCGAGGAGCTGTGCTCCGACGGCTACCTGGTTAAGCAGCAGGGCCGTGGCACCTTTGTCTCCACGCCGCACATCAATCGCCAGTTTCACGCCTCGACGCTGCAGACGTTTACCGCGCTGTGTGCCGGCAACGGCATGAAGGCCGGTGCGCACGTGATCGATCGCCAGATCGTTCCGGCGCGCCAAAACGAGATGGAGTTCTTTGGCCTGCAGAAGGATGCGCTGCTGCTGCATATCAAGCGCGTGCGTACGGCCGACGGCGAGCCCATCTTTGAGGAGAACATCTTTGTGCCGTTTGATGCCTACCGTGAGCTGTTGACGGCCGATCTTGAGGACAAGTCGATTTTTGCCGAGGTCGAGCGTGTTGGCGGAACGCCGATTGTTTCGGTTGGCTACCGCACGGTCGAGGCCGTTCGTGCCAATACCGAGCAGGCGGCCGAGCTGGGCATTGCTCCGCACGATCCGCTGCTCAACCTGCGTGCCGGCTTCACGGGCCCCAATGGCGAGCCGGTCCTGATGGGTAAGCAGTACTACGTGGGATCGCGCTACGTTATGGTCATGTAGCTCTAGTTGCGCGGTTTTCCAAACCGCGCAACGGCTCGACGCTGCAAGCCCGCCAGAGCGGCAATCTGCCTTTCAACTTCGGCGGCATGACCAGAAGGTCAATGCCGCCTCGTTTCAAGGCACCTTGCTCGCTCTGGCGGGCTTTCGCTGTCCGCGCCAAAACATCGGCGTTGCCGGGCCGGCACTTGGGGACGTTCCTTTTCTGTCGGCACCTGGGGACACTCCTTAGCCGTTGGGGGCGTTCTTAAACGACTAGTCTGGGCGGCGGCCGTGTGCTGCTGTCCGCGTGGCGGCGTATAATCGGCGGCAGATGACTTGGACGTTAGGAAACCATGACCGATAACATGCAGCAGATGGCGCTCGACACGCTCGGCGCCTATTTTGGCTACACCTCGTTTCGCCCGGGACAGGACCGCATGGTCGATGCGATCCTTGCCGGTCGCGATGCGCTGGGTGTTATGCCCACGGGCGCCGGCAAGTCCATTTGCTACCAGGTGCCCGCGCTCATGCTGCCCGGCATCACCTTTGTGGTGAGTCCGCTGCTGTCGCTTATGGAGGACCAGACCCGTGCGTTGCTTGCGGCGGGCGCGCGGCCCAGCTATCTCAACTCCAGTCTTACTCCGGCCCAGCAAAACACTGTGCTCAAGCGGGCGCGCGAGGGCCGCTACCAGCTTATGTACGTGGCGCCCGAGCGCTTGCTCGAGCCGCGCTTTTTAGCCTTTGCGCAGGAGGCCGCGAGTTCTGCCGGCATTGGCGTGCCGCTCGTGGCCATTGACGAGGCCCACTGCGTGAGTCAATGGGGCCAGGATTTCCGCCCCGCCTACCTGCAGATTCGCGAGTTCATCGATTCCCTGCCGCAGCGCCCCATCGTGGCGGCCTTTACCGCCACGGCGACCGAGCGCGTGCGTGCGGACATTCAGCAGATGCTCGGCCTGCAAAACCCCGCGACGGTGGTGACGGGCTTCGATCGCAAGAACCTCTACTTTGGCTGCGAGGAGATGGGCGACAAGGCCAAGGCCGCGTGGGTGCGCGACTATGTGATTGCGCATTCGAGCGAGAGCGGCATCGTGTATTGCTCGACCCGCAAGACGGTCGATGCGCTGGCAGGTGAGCTTGCCGAGGCGCTGGGCCCCAGCGGCATTCGCGTTGGCCGCTACCATGCCGGCATGGGCAACGACGCCCGTCGTCAAAGCCAGCGCGCCTTTATCGACGACGATACCCAGGTGATGGTTGCCACCAACGCCTTTGGCATGGGTATCGACAAGCCTAACGTGCGCTACGTGATCCATAACAACGTGCCCGAGAGCATCGAGGCCTACTACCAGGAGGCGGGCCGCGCCGGTCGCGATGGCGACCCGGCCAGCTGCCATTTGCTGTGGAACGGCAACGATTTTCGCATGCGCCGCTTTTTGATCGATCGCGGCGACGCTGCCGACGAGGCGCTTGACGATGAGCAGCGCGCGTGGGCACTCCAGAATCGATATCGCCTGCTCAGCCAGATGGAGGGCTACTGTAATACCACCGGCTGTCTGCGCGAATACATGCTGCGCTACTTTGGCGACGAGGCCGCGGCCGAGCATGCTGCTGCGGCTGGTGCGGGCGCCACCGCCACGGATGACGCCGAGGGCTGCGGCAACTGCAGCAATTGCCTCACGCAGTTCGAGGTCGAGGACGTCACCGACATGGCCCGCGCCGCCGTGCGCTATGTGGCCACGCGCCCCATGCGCTTTGGCAAGTCGCTGATCGCCGATGTGCTCCACGGCGGCAACACCGAGCGCATTCGCCAGATGCATCTGGACGAGGACCGCGGCTACGGTGAGCTGCCGAGTGAATCGGTCGGGCGCATCAAGGACATCATCGGCCAGCTGTGCGGTCGCGGCTACCTGGCCACCTCGCAGGGGCAGTACCCGGTCGTGGGACTGGGTCCGCGTGCCGGCGAGGTCGAGGACGAGGCGTTCGCCTTTACCGTTAAGCGTCGCGCGTCCAAGCGCAAGGCCTCGGCCCGCGCGCGCCGCGCCGTCGATTTGCTGCGCGAGGAGGCCGAGCTGGATCAGCGCCCGCGTGTTGGCGACGATGCCGAGCTGTTCGAGCGCCTGCGTGCCCTCCGCAAGGAGATCTCGACGGAGCTGGAGATGGCGCCGTACATGGTCTTCTCCGACAAGGCCCTGCGCGGCCTGTGCCGCCTGCGCCCGCAGACGCGCGACGAGCTGATCCAGGTCAACGGCATTGGCGAGAAAAAGGCCGACGCCTTTGGCGAGCAGTTTATGGCGGCAATTGAAGAGTTTGAGTCCGAGCATGCGCGGGATGGAGCGTAACGATGGTAGCCGATAGCAAGACCGACCGTACTGACGTGTCCGCCGTACCGCTGTACCAGCAGGTCATGGACGATCTGAAGGGCGAGATCGCGCGCGGCGTGTACGTGGCCGGCTCGCGCATTCCTTCCGAGATGGAGCTCGCGAAGTCCTATGGCGTGGGGCGCATCACCGTGCGCCGTGCCATCGAGGAGCTGTCGCGCGCGGGGTATCTCAACCGCCAGCAGGGGAGGGGCACGTTTGTGTGCGCCCCCAAGCTCAAGCGCAAGATTCGCCAGAAGGGTGACGTCCAGAGCTTTACTGAGGGTTGTGCTGCCAACGACATGGTGCCGGGTGCGCGTCTGGTGTCGCGCACGGTGGTCGCGGCGACGCACGAGGATGCGGCGTTCTTTGGCGTGGAGCCCGGCTGCGAGCTTATCGTGGTCGAGCGCGTGCGCACGGCCGACGGCATCCCCGTCATGCTCGAGAACAACGCCTTTGTGCTCGCCGACCATCCCTACCTGCAGACGCTTGCCGACAAGGACCTCACGGACAATTCCATCTTTGCGCTCGTTGCCGAGCATTCGGGTCGCGCGCCGCTCAAGTCCGACCCTTGTACCGTGGAGATTGCGCTTGCCGATGTTCAGGCGGCCTCACTGCTGGAGGTGCCGGTCGGCGAGCCGCTGTTTTATATGGAGGCGTACTTTACCGATGAGGACGAGCGGCCCTTGCTGCTCGGACGCCAAAAGATCGTGGGCTCGCGCTACGTGTTCGACATCTAACGTCCACAGGTAGAACAACATGGAACAAATTTGTCGCAATGGCTTCCACCGTGGCTGCTTGCGTGGTATATATAGAACAACATAGAATGACAGCAGGTACGAGCTGCCGTCGTTCAAAGCCGCCACACAAGGAGGAGCATCACCGTGAACGCACACGATCTGGTTCAGGAAATTATCGAGCGCAAGGGCAAGATTGAGAACGTCTTTTGGATCGCCTGCGGCGGTTCGATGATCGACCTGATGCCGGCCAACGAGCTGCTCAAGCGCGAGGCCACCACGTTTGCCTCGACGGTCTACACGGCGCGCGAGTTTTGCCTGATGGCTCCCAAGAGTCTTGGCGAGAAATCACTCGTCATCGCCTGCAGCCACAGCGGCAATACGCAGGAGGTCGTCGACGGTTGCGAGATGGCGCTGGCCGCCGGTGCCGAGGTCATTGCCCTTACCGACTGCGAGGGCTCAAAGATCGACAACGGCAAGTGGACTACCTGGGTCTATCCGTGGGGTGAGGGCGTGTCGCAGGCCGAGGTGCCGCAGGGCATTGGCGCTCTGATCGCCGCCGAGTTGCTCGACCAGCAGGAAGGCTACGAGTCACTCGCCGACATGTATGAGGGCCTCAAGCAGATGGATGCGCTGCTGCCCGCCGCCCGTGAGAAGGTCAACGCCGAGCTGGGCGCCCGCTTTGCCGAGCTCTGCCAGCAGCACAAGTTCTTCTATATCCTGGGCTCCGGTCCCAACTTTAGCCAGACCTATGCCATGGCGATCTGCTCGCTCATGGAGATGCAGTGGCAGCACTGCTGCTACATCCACTCCGGCGAGTACTTCCACGGCCCGTTCGAAGCCACCGAGCCCGGCGTGTTCTACTTTGTGCAGCTCGGATCGGGCGAGTGCCGCCCCATGGAGGAGCGCGCGCTGGCGTTCCTCAACACGCACACCGATACAGTCATGGTGCTCGATGCGCTCGAGTACGGCGTGGGCGAAGTGCCTGCCAGCGTGCGTTCGTTCCTGGAGCCGATCTTCTTCTACAACATGAGCTGCGAGCTGCGCGCCGCCCGCGGCAAGGTGTTCGACCACAGCCCCGAGATTCGTCGCTACATGGGCATCGAGCAGTACTAGGTAACGGGAAAAGCATTCACCTTCGATTCGCGAGCGTGTCGCATGAGCCAAAAAGCGGGCCGTGCCGGGGATTTCCGGCGCGGCCCGCTTTGCATAGCGTCCGTATGAGCGAGGTGTCGCGTCAAGCGGCGGCCTACTTCGCGTCGTAGGCCTCGGCGTCCCACCAGTCGAGCTGGGCGATGTTGTCGCGGATGTGCTGGCAGCTCTTGTGGAAGCCCTCGAGCTCGTGCTCGGACAGGTCCAGCGTGTAGACCTCCTCGACGCCCTCGGCACCGATCGCGCACGGCAGGGAGGTGAAGATGCCCTCCTCGCCATACTGGCCGGTCATGAGCGTGGAGGCGGAAAGCACGGCGTGCTCGTTATGCAGCACGGCGGCGCAAACGCGCGCGGCGGAGTTGGCGACGGCGTACTCGGTGCACTGTTTGCCCTGGTAGGTTACGTAGCCGCCCTTGCGCGCGAGCTCCTCGACCTCCATGTGGTCAAAGGCGTACTTGTCGGGGTTCTCGGCCTGAAGCTCGTTAAGGCTCTTGCCGGCGATGGTTGCGGCCTTAAAGGCGGCCAGCTGGCTAAAGCCGTGCTCGCCGATCATGTAGGCGTCGATGGACTTGGGGCTCACGCCGACCTTCTTGGAGATCTCGGTGCGCAGGCGGGCG
>CABURV010000014.1 GCA_902494035.1 uncultured Collinsella sp. | reverse complement strand
TGCGGCGGGGGTTCTTTCGTCCTGCGGAATGCGCTGGGAAGTTACCCCATGCGGACAGCTGCGGGATCTTGGCCGCGTTGGAACAAGCAGCCCAACATATAAATCTGAATTTGGATTTGGATGGGAGGGGCTTGTTGCTGTTGGGGGCGGTGAAGCGCGAGTGACACTTTGGGATGCGTGGCGCCCTGGGTTGGGGCGATGCTTTGGGATGATGTTCTTACTTAGTTGAAGAGGGGTTTTATGGCCGATAAGTAGTCTTTGGCTACGTCGGCTTTGTCTACTTGAAAGTTGTGCCAGGCCCACCATTGGATGGTGGCTACGAAGCTTGAGGCTATGTGGTGTAGTAGGAAGCTGCGGTCCATGGTGCCGGCGGGGCCTGCGGGGTCGGCGGGGACGGTTTCGGCTGCGCGTGACATGATGGTCTTGCGGAGACAGTCGGCGAAGACGCGGGAGCCGGCGCCGGCTACGAGGGCTCGAACGCCCTGACGGCGTTCCCAGAGGTTGTTGAGGATATGCTCGACCTGCACGAGTGGGTCGTCGAGCGGTGTGCCATCGTCGTCGAGGGCGTGGGTGCAGATGTCGCTCACGAGCTCGGACAGTAGGTCGTCTTTGCTCTTAAAGAGGCCGTAGAATGTCGCGCGGCCTACGTGAGCGCGCGCGATGATGTCGCCGACGGTAATCTTGCCGTAGTCCTCTTCGCGTAGCAGCTCGGAGAACGCCGCGACGATGGCAGCGCGGCTTTTTTCTTTGCGGGCATCCATGGCTATGCATCCACGTGAACGAGCAGACAACGGAGCGTGCCGGAGCAGCCCTCGTAGGGGCGCTTGCCGGCGCCGTAGCCGACGGCTTCGATGTGGTAGCGGGCTGGCAGGTGCTCGGTCGTACGCAGTGCGGCGACGATGGCGGCGCCCGTGGGCGTCACGAGCTCGCCGGCGACCGGTGCAGGCGTGAGGGCGATATTGCCTGCTTGGCATAGGTTGACGACGGCGGGCACCGGGATGGGCATAAGGCCGTGGGCACAGTGGATGGTGCCGTGACCCTCGGAGAGCGACTCGACAACAATATCCTCGATACCCAGGTCATCGAGGCAGATGGCGACCGAGCAGACGTCGACGATGGAATCGATGGCGCCTACCTCGTGGAACATGACGGTCTCGGGCGTTTTGCCGTGAGCCTTGGCCTCGGCAGCAGCGAGTACGGAAAAAATGGCGAGGGCACGACGCTTGGCGCCATCGCATAGCTGCGAGCCATCGATGATGGCGGTGACGTCGGCTAGCGAGCGGTGATGATGGTGGTGGGTGTGGTGATGATCCTCGTGCTCATGGGCGTGGCCCTCATGGTCATGCTCGTGGCAGTGCTCGTGTTCGTGTTCGCCATGATCATGATGGTGGTGCTCATGCTCGTGCGTGTGCTCGGCAGCTGCTTCGTTGCCGTAGAGCCAGGCCATGTCGTGGTCGTGGTTCTCGAGCTCCTCTGCCAGCTGAACGTCAAAGTCGCAGGCGTCGATGCCATGCTTGTTTACGCGCGTTACAGCGATCGAAAAGCCGTCGACCGGCAGCGTGGCGAGCTGTTCGCGCAGATGCTCCTCGCTGGCGCCCAGGTCGAGCAGGGCCGCGACGGTCATATCGCCGCTGATGCCCGAAGTGCCGTCGATGATAAGCGTGTGCTGATGGTTGGACATGGAATGCTCCTTAACGGGCGCAGGATGTGCCGGCGCTCAGATGATTGATAAGACTTGCCTGGTAGGCGGCGCCAAAGCCGTTGTCGATATTGACGACCGAAACGCCGCTGGCGCAGGAGTTGAGCATGGCGAGCAGCGCGGCTACGCCACCAAAGCTCGCGCCGTAACCCACGCTGGTGGGAACGGCGATGACCGGACAGCTCACCAGGCCGCCGACAACGCTCGCCAGTGCGCCCTCCATGCCGGCAATGGCGATGACCACCTGTGCCTGGGCAAGCTCCTCGGCATGCGCGAGCAGACGGTGTAGGCCGGCGACACCCACGTCGTAGAGGCGGTCGACCTCGTTGCCATAGAACTCGGCCGTCAATGCGGCTTCCTCGGCGACGGGCAGGTCGCTCGTGCCGGCGCAGGCGACGACGATGCGTCCGTTGCCGGTAGGGGAGGGCTTGCCTCCCACGAGGGCGAGCTGTGCGTCCGGGACATATCCCAGGTCGATGCCGTTGTCGAGGAGCTCCGAGGTGCGGTCTGCCTTTTCGGCGTCCAGGCGCGTGACCAGGATGCGCTCCTGGCCGGCATCGTGCAGCGCTTCGATAATGGCGGCAATCTGCTCGGCGGTTTTACCGGCACCGTAGACAACCTCGCCGGCTCCCTGGCGCACCCCGCGCGAAAGATCGAGCTGCGCAAAACCCAGATCGGCGGTTGGCGCCGTCTGGATGCGCGTGAGGGCGTCTGCTGGGGCGACTGCTCCGCCGGCAACATCGCTCAGCAACTGCTCAAGATCTCGCTTATCCATATATGTTCCCTTCGACGGCGCAAAGTCTAGCACTCAAAGGGTATGTTTCCGAACACTAAGACAAAATTGTTCGGAAACTATAGGACAGACTGATTCAATTGTTAGACGGATCGGCTAGTCGCGCAGGATGATGTCCATGGCGAGCATCAGGTTGCGCTCGTCGATGGCAAACGGGGCGGCCTCGCGCGTCTTGGGCTTGGCGCAAAACGCGATGCCCGTGCCCGCGGCCTGAATCATGGGGATGTCGTTGGCGCCGTCGCCGATCGCGACGGTGTGGGCCATGTCGACACCGCACTCAATCGCCCAATCCAGCAGCTGGATGAGCTTGGACTCCTTGGTCACGATGTCTGCCGCCAGCTTACCGGTGAGCTTGCCGTCCACGACCTCCAGGCGGTTAGCGAGGCAAAAGTCGATGCCCGCGGCGGCCACGATCTTGTCGGCGACCTCGTGAAAGCCGCCGCTTACCACGCCGACCTTCCAGCCCTTGCTGTGTGCCGAGCGCACAAGCTCCAGCGCGCCGGGGGTAAACGTCACGCGCTCAAAGGTGCGCTCGAATACGCTCTCATCCAAGCCGGCAAGCAGCCCCACGCGTTCCTCGAGCGCCTGCTTAAAGTCGAGCTCGCCGCGCATGGCGCGCTCGGTGATCTGCGCTACCTGCTCGCCCACGCCGGCCTCCTCGCCCAACAGGTCGATGACCTCCTGGTTGATGAGCGTGGAGTCGATATCCATAACGATGAGGCGTGCGGTCATGACGGGCCTTTCCGAGTGCGGTTGTATTGGGGCACATTGTCGCACGCCGCGCGCTTGGGCGACGGCCAGGCCGCGTCAATTGTTTCGTCTCCGTCAAGTCTTTGGGCGAGAACTACTTTTCCGCGGCACATCGACGCGGGTGCGATAAGATAGAACGCCATGTCTGGCTGCGCGGTTTACGCAGGCTGGGCAAATCTGTACGACGCCGCCCGGAACGACACGGGGCGGCACAGATCCATAAAGGAGGATCACTGGTATGAGCCAGACCCGTCCCATCGACGAGCATTCCATGCACACCCGTACCTGCGGCGAGCTTCGCTTCGAGAACGTGGGCGAAGAGGTCACCCTCACCGGTTGGGTGAGCCGTCGCCGCGACCACGGCGGCCTTATCTTCTGCGACCTTCGCGACCGCGAGGGCATCACGCAGCTCACCTTCGACCCCGAGCACTCCGACGGCGATGCCTTTAAGATTGCCGAGACCATGCGTCCCGAGTGGCCCATCAAGATTCACGGCGTCGTGCGCGCCCGTGGCGAGGAGACCACCAACACCAAGCTCGCGACCGGCGAGATCGAGGTCCTGACCGACCACGCCGAGGTGCTCAACACGTCCGTCACCCCGCCGTTCCAGATTGAGGACGGCATCGAGACCAGCGAGGACACCCGCCTGCGCTATCGCTATCTGGACCTCCGTCGTCCCGAGATGATGGCCAACCTCAAGCTGCGCTCCGACTTTACCTTTGCCATTCGCGAGGCGCTGCACAACCGTGAGTTCATGGAGGTCGAGACGCCCTCCCTGTTTAAGTCCACGCCCGAGGGCGCTCGTGACTTCATCGTTCCCAGCCGTATTCAGCCGGGCAACTTCTACGCCCTGCCGCAGTCCCCGCAGCTCCTGAAGCAGCTGCTTATGGTCGGTGGCGTTGAGCGCTACTACCAGGTTGCCAAGTGCTTCCGCGACGAGGATCTGCGCGCCGACCGTCAGCCCGAGTTCACTCAGGTCGATATCGAGATGTCCTTCGTGGACCAGAATGACGTCATGAGCGCACTCGAAGAGGTCTTGTCCGATGCCTTCGGCCGCATGGGTGTCGAGATGCCCACGCCGCTGCGTCGCATGGACTACTGGGAGGCCATGGACACCTATGGCTCCGACAAGCCCGATACCCGCTATGGCATGCACCTGGTCGACCTAACCGACATCTTTGCCAACTCCAAGTTCAAGGTCTTTGCGACTGCTGCAAACGAGGAAGGCTCTGTCGTCAAGGCCATTAACGCCAAGGGCGCCGGTGCCTGGGCACGTGCCAAGATCGATAAGCTCGCCGGCGTGGCCTCCACGTTTGGCGCCAAGGGCCTGGCCTGGATCGCCTTCCGCGAGGACGGCTCCATCAACAGCCCCATCGTCAAGTTCTTCTCGGACGAGGAGATGGCCGCTCTGCGCGAGCGCATGGACGTCGAGCCCGGCGACCTTGTGATGTTCGCCGCCGGCCCACGCCTGCTCTCTGACGAGATCCTGGGCGGCATGCGTTCCCACATGGCCAATGCGCTCGAGATCAAGCGCGAGGGCCACGACTTCCTGTGGGTCGTCAACTTCCCGCTGTTCCACTGGGATGAGGACCGCAAGGCCTATGCTGCCGAGCATCAGCCCTTCACGCTGCCGACCGAGACCGACATCGCCAAGATCGAGGCCGACCCGCTGGCGGCCGGTTCCTGCACCTACGACTTTGTCATGGACGGCTTTGAGGCCGGCGGCGGCGGTATGCGTATCCACAACGCCGAGATGCAGATGTCCATGCTCAAACTCCTGGGCTTCACCGAGGAGCGAGCCGAGTCGCAGTTCGGCTTCCTCATGGAGGCGCTCAAGTTTGGTGCACCCCCGATGGGTGGTTTTGCTCTGGGCCTGGACCGCGTGTGCATGCTGCTCACCGGTTCCGACTCCATCCGCGACGTCATGGCGTTCCCCAAGACGGCCAGCGGCTCCGACCTCATGTCGGGTGCTCCGAGTGCCGTTTCCGGCGCCCAGCTCAAGGACGTCAGCCTGCGCTTGATGTAGGCGAGCGGCTACATATTGCTTGCAACGAGGGAAGGACGTGTGCCTTTCCTCGTTTTTTATGCGCCGAGATTGTGAGGGCTTGGGATGACCGGGCGTCGCGGAAACTGCGACCCAGAATCCAGCCAAATAACGGGTCGCACTTTCCGGTTGAGCTTCTGGCGGAAAGTACATCCCAGAATCGGCGTTCGGAATGGGTCGGGCTTTCCGCTAAAGCAGCCTAGCGGAAAGCCCGGCCCAGTTTCCTACAGTGAGTCTCTCTGAACGAGCTGCATGTGCATGACGGTGGTGGTGGGCACGGCGCCATTGATCATATCGAGCGCAATGCCTGCGGCCATGCGGCCTTCCTCGCGAAGCGGCTGACGAATGGTCGTCAACGCGGGGACGCTGCGAGCTGCGACCTCGTGGTCATCGAAGCCCACGACCGAAACGTCTTTGGGTACGCTAATTCCTGCTTCGTTGAATGCGGCGATAACGCCGGTTGCGATACGGTCCGATCCGCATAGCACGCCGTCGGCATGTATTTCGCGCGCGAGCAACCGCCGCGTGGCTTGGTAGCCGTCTCCGCTGCTCCATCCGGTATAGATGACATTTTCATCCGGAAGGCTTTCGCCCAAAATTGCACGGTAGCCGCGAAGGCGGTCGATGACGGCGGGGTTATCCTGCGGCCCCAGCACGGCAACGATGTCCTTGCGTCCGCGATCTTTCATAGCGAGCGCCGCAAAGCGTCCGCCCTCTTCGTCGTCGGAGTAGACCGTCGAGAACACGTCGCGATAGGGATGGCCCTCGAGCTGGCCGCATAACACAGTGGGTACGCCCAGCTCGCGCAGCACCTCGAGCAGCTCACTGCCCTTGTAGGGCGAGACGTCGATGGCGGCGTCAAACGAGCGGCGCTCAAAATGCTCGCGTGCGCGGTTGCGCTCATGCGAGGAAGATGCCTGCAAGATCACGGGCAAGTAAGACGACTCCGAAAGTTCCTCGGTAATGCCGCTTAAAAACTCACTGTAGGTGGGATCGCTAAACAGCTCGCTCAAAGGCTCGGTAACCAGTACGGCGATAATTTCCGTGCGTCCGACGGCGAGCGCCCGGCCGCGTGCGTTGGGAACGAAGTTAACCTTTTTCGCCGCCGCGCGGACGCGCTTTTTAGTTTCCTCGCTAATGCGGGGGGAGTCGTTGAGGGCACGCGATGCCGTGGAGCGCGAAACACCGGCAGCTTCAGCAACCTCGGCAAGCGTGGGTGCGGTGCGTGCTGGTTGGGTCATGGCGTCTCCTGTGCAATTGGGTCGGTGGGCTATCGATAAAGGCTAATGCGGATACAGATAACTATAGCGCGCGTGAACGGCGTCCATGGTATCCGGTGACCGGTGTCGTTTTGCAATCAAACTGCGACTGAGCACGGCATGTATGGGCGAGACATAGGCAGGCGCGACAGTTGCCTGTGAGTTCAAGAACGATGCCCCGTGCTGTGCACCTAAGCTTAGGGTGACATAAGTAGCATGGTTGTACAACCGGTTGCACCGTTAATCCGACAAAATCGACCGTTCGGCGGACAACCGGTTGCACAGATTTTTGTACCGCCCGTAAGATAAGGACAACCGGTTGCACAAAGAAGCACTACGATGACGAAGGAGCATCACCATGGACGCCATTAACGATTGGGAAAACCAAGCGCTCACCCACAGGAACCGCCTGGCACCCCATGCGTACTTTATGGGTTATGAGACCGCCGATCTCGCCGCTACGTACAGCCGCGAGCTGTCGCGCGGATTTGTCCAGCTGTCCGGCTCGTGGCAGTTCCGCCTTTTTGAGGGCCCCGCGGCCGTCTCCAACGAAGCACTTTGCACGTACAAGCCCGAGTGGGATCACGTGGAGGTTCCGCACCTGTGGCAGGTAGACGGCTATGGCAACCTTGCCTACACCGACGAGGGTTTTCCGTTCCCGGTGGATCAGCCGTTCGTTCCCTCCGACGACCCTACGGGCGTCTACCAGCGCATCGTCAAACTTCCCGCCGTGCCTGCCGGCGCTCGCGAGATTATTCGCTTCGACGGTATCGAGAGCTACGGCGAGCTGTATGTCAACGGCAAGTTTATCGGCATGACCAAGGGTTCGCGCCTGTCCGCCGAGTTTGACGTGACCGACGCGCTCGTCGAGGGCGACAACCTGTTTGCGGTCAAGGTTCTGCAGTACAGCGATGGTAGCTACATCGAGGACCAGGACATGTGGTGGGCATCGGGCATCTTCCGCGATGTGTACCTCATGCAGCGTCCCGCCGCGCATCTGGTCGACTTTAGGTTCCGCACGCACCGCGAGGGCGATGCCGCTCTGATCACGCTCGATACGGTTGCCGAGGGCGCAAGTCGCGTCGTGTATACGCTCAGCGATGGCCAGAATGTGGTCGCTACGGGCGAGTGCGTCGACGGCCATGCCGAGTGCAGCGTTGCCGATGCCCACTTCTGGAACCCCGAGGACCCCTTCCTCTATGACCTTACGCTTGAGGTCTACGACGGCGGCGAGATCAGCGAGTACGTTCCGCATCGCCAAGGCCTTGCCGAGGTGACGGTCGAGGGCAATCATATCTACCTTAACGGCACCTACTTTAAGATGCATGGCGTCAACCGCCACGACCACGACGATCACAAGGGTCGCGCCGTGGGTCTCGAGCGCATGCGCCGCGACCTGGAGCTCATGAAGCAGCACAACATCAACGCGGTGCGCACGTCCCACTACGCCAACGATCCGCGCTTCTACGAGCTGTGCGACGAGTACGGCATCATGCTGGTCGCCGAGACCGATATGGAGAGCCACGGCTTCGAGAATATCGGCAATATCGCCCTGGTCACCGACGACCCTGCCTGGGAGCCGGCTTACGTTGACCGTGTTGAGCGCCTGGTGATGCAGGAACGCAACCACGCGTGCATCATCATGTGGTCGATGGGCAACGAGAGCGGCTATGGCTGCAACATCCGCGCGATGTACGCCAAAGCTCACGAGCTCGACGGTCGTCCGGTCCACTACGAGGAGGATCGCAACGCCGATACCGTCGACGTCATTTCCACCATGTACTCCCGCGTGTCGCAGATGAACGACTTTGGCGAGCATCCGTTCCCCAAGCCGCGCATCAACTGCGAGTACGGCCACTCCATGGGTAATGGTCCCGGAGGCCTGTCCGAGTACCAGGAGGTCTTCGATCGCTGGGATTGCATCCAAGGCCAGTTTATTTGGGAATGGTGCGACCACGGTTTGGCTGCTGTGACCGAGGACGGCGTTGCCTACGACATGTATGGCGGCGACAACGGCGATTACCCCAACAACAGCAACTTCTGCATCGACGGCATGGTGTTCCCCTGGCAGCAGCCGAGCCCGGGCCTTACCGAGTACGGCCAGGTCATCTGCCCGGTTCGCATGGCCTACGATGCCGAGGCGGGCGAGCTGACCGTCACCAACAAGCGTTGGTTTACCACCCTCGAGGATGTCTGCCTGTCGGCGGAGACCCTGGTGGACGGCGACGTGGTCTGCCGCAAGACGCTCATGCCCGGTGCGGTTGCCCCCGGCGAGTCCGTCCAGCTTCCGCTGGTGATTCGCGAGGCCGCAGTGGGCGAGACCCTGCTGACCGTGCACGCCTACACCATGGCGGCTCACGCCTGGTGCGAGCCGATGTTCCAACTGGGTGCAAGCCAGTTTGCCATCGCAAACCATCCGGCGCCGGCAATTGCCGCCCCCACTCGTCCTGAGCTTACGGTCGAGGAGACCGAGCAGGAGATTCGTATTCGCTCCCTCAACGGCGAGCTGACCTTCAGCAAGGTCAACGGTACCGTGAGCGAGTGGAAGGCATCCGGTCGCGACGTCATGACCTCCGGTCCCCAGGTTGGTTTTTGGCATCCGCTCGTCGATAACCACGCCCAGGAGTACGACTCCCTGTGGAAGGATAACTTCATCGATGTGATGCAGACGTCTACCCGCAATGTTTCTTGGAAGCAGGACGACAATGCGGTTGTCGTTACCGTGAGCCAGCGTATCGCTCCTCCCGTCCGCGCGTTCGGCATGCGCGTCGAGCTCGTCTATACCGTGCTTCCGAGTGGCCGCGTCGACCTCAAGGTTTCCGGCGAGCCCTACGGCGACTATTCGGACATTATCCCGCGCATCGGCATCTCCTTCGAGGTCCCCGGTTGTGATCGTGCCGTCGAGTGGTATGGCCACGGCCCGGGCGAGAACTATCCGGACTCGCTGCGCGCCAACCCGGTCGGTCATTACCGCACTACGGTCGACGACATGTTCACGCCCTACGTTATGCCCCAGGACTGCGCCAACCGCGAGGGTACCCGCTGGGTCGCCCTGCGCTCCAGCCACGGTGACGGTCTGGTCGTGACGCGTCCGAGCGACGCCGCTTCCAATCCGTTCTCGTTCTCCGCATGGCCCTATAGCTGCGAGGCTATCGATAATGCCAAGCATGTCTACGATCTTGTCCCGGGCGACACGGTTACGGTCAACATCAACGACCAGCTGCTCGGCCTTGGCTCGAACTCTTGGGGTTCCGAGGTGCTCGATTCCTATCGCACCCGTTTTGAGAGCTTCAGCTTTGAGGTGTCCCTGCGACCGCTGACGTCTGCCGATCTGGCTCAGGCGCTGGCACCCATTAAGGAGGCATAAGTCATGCATATCTTTAACTCGCGTGCCGATTTCGACGCCCAGATGAAGTCCGTCAAGAAGTGGATGCGTACCGGTCAGGCACTCGACGGCGTTTCTGAACTGCAGCACGATGTGGCGTACTCTATCGGCGACTCGCTGGTGTATTGGTGGGTGAACGCCCACGAGGCGGCTACTGCCGATCTGGTCGGTCACCGTCGCTACCATGCCGTGCTCGCCCCGCTCGACGGCAATCTGACCGTTGAGGTGGCTTCCAAGGCCGATCTTACCTGTACGCGCGCCTACAGCGATATCGATGATCGCGAGCGCTTTGAGGGTACGGGGGAGACCGTGACGATTCCCACCGGCGGCGTTGCCGTCGTCGAAATTGACGAGGCCTACCGTGTCGTGGCCGATGCCGCGGATCCCCGCGTCGTGGTACTGCACGTGACAGTCGAAGGTTATTCCTTCCCCAACAAGTAGTATTCGTCCGCCTGGACGTTTGCTTCGCGCCGTTAAGGGGGATGGCTTTGTTGACTCCCTTTTCCCCATTCCCCTTAGCAGGTGCGCCGTCCGTGTTTGCACTTGCAGCTCGGACGGTTTTAGATGACATTTAACAGATGATTGGGAGGGCTTATGAGCTCTGAAAAACGAGGAACGATTGGTTCGTTCGCTCTGCTGGGCATGACGGTCGCCGCCGTGTTCGGTATCAAGAACATCATCAACAACAACGCGGCCATCGGCTTGGCAGCTGCGCCGTCGTTCTTCTTCGCCACGCTTTTGTACTTTGTCCCCTATACCCTGGTTACCGCCGAGTTCGTCGGCCTCAACAAGGACTCCGAGTCTGGCGTGTACGCATGGGTTAAGACCTCGATGGGTGGTCGCTGGGTGTTCCTGACGGCATTTAGCTACTGGTTCGTTAACCTGTTCTTCTTTGCGTCCGTCCTGCCCAACGTCATCATCTACGCGAGCTACGTGTTCTTTGGTGCCAACGCCGAGCTTTCGCAGCTGTGGATCACCATTATCGAGATCGTCGTCTTTGCTATCGCCACGTGGGTTTCGACCAAGGGCGCTAAGTGGATCGGCTCCATTTCCTCCTTCGGTTCGACCGCGGCTCTCGGCCTGACCGCTGTGTTCATCCTGCTGTCCCTGGCTGCTGCCTTTGGCGGCGTTGAGTTCGCTACGGCTCCTACTCCCGCTAACATGGCTCCCGACATGAGCAACTTCGCAACTGCGTGGGGCTTCTTCGGTACGCTTGCCTGGATCATCCAGGGCGTTGGCGGCGCTGAGTCTGTCGGCGTGTTCCTTAACGACCTTAAGGGTGGCGTCAAGGCCTTCGTGCGCACCGTCGTTATCGCCGGCCTGACCATCGGCCTTCTGTATGCAGGCGCTTCGCTGCTGGTTAACCTGTTCATCCCCGAGGGCGGCGTTGCCATCTCCACCGGTATCTTCGACGTATTCGGTGCTGTCTTTGCCCACTTTGGCATTCCCATGGAAGTGTCTACGCGCGCCATCGGCTTGATCCTTCTCGCCGCCACGCTGGGCTCCCTCATGATGTGGACCTCCGCTCCCATCAAGGTCTTCTTCACCGAGATCCCCAAGGGCGTCTTTGGTAGCAAGATCGTCGAGCTCAACGAGCATGGCATTCCTGCCCGCGCTGCTTGGCTGCAGTTCGCCATCGTCGTCCCCATCCTGATCATTCCGGCCCTGGGCTCCGGTAACCTCGACGACCTGCTCATGATCGTTACCAACATGACTGCTGCCACCGCTCTGCTCCCACCGCTGCTGATTTTGCTTGCCTACTTTATGCTGCGCAAGAACTTTGACGCCGCTCCCCGTGGCTTCCGCATGGGTTCGCGCCGCTTTGGCCTGGTCGTTGCCGCATTCCTGCTTGTGGTCTTCTGCTTCGTGCTTATCTGCGGCACCATTCCGCTCGATCAGCCGCTGTGGCTGACGCTGGTCTACAACGTTGGCGGCGTGGTTGTCTTCTTGGGCCTTGCCGTGATGTGGTACAACCGCTACATCAACCGCCTGCGCGAGACCGATCCCGAGGCCGCCGAGAACGAGCTTCGCCCTTCCGTCCTCGATATGATGGAGTAGCGGCTAGGATTAATCTACGGCTGTGGAATAAATCGATTCCCTTTCCTAAGGAGGGGCCTTACGAGGCCCCTCCTTTTGTGTTTTGGGGCATGGTTTTGGCCCCCGTGGTCAAAAAATGCCAAATATGAGTACTGTTGCAAAAGAAGTGCCATATTTTTCGGCCTGCTCTGAGCGAAAATGGGCTCAAAATCGATTTATCTAACTCCCTTTAAAGGGCGTTTGACGGCTTTCAACCTCTTCGAATCGCTCAAGCTAGGCAATTTGCTCTCGATTTTGCTGCTACTAAATTTGTGACAGTACTCATATTTGCCACTTTTTGACCACGGGGTATCCGGAGGGGCCCTCGATAAGCATCTAACGCTACAATAACTACCACGTGGCTGGGTTTGCCGGCCGAATGTGTGATGTCGCGGGAGGGGACATGGTCGAGTTTACAAAGACGATTAAAGATCCGTTGGGACTACACGCCCGCCCGGTTGCGCTGCTCTATGACATCATTGCCAAGCACCGTAGCGACGTGTCGGTCAGCATCGGCGACCGCCATACCGACGGTCGCGATGTCATGGGCCTCATGGCTCTCTACGGCGAGTGCGGCGAGGACATCATCTTTCGCGTTTCGGGCGTAGACGAGGCTTCCTGCGTTACGTCGATCAGAAACCTCTCGCTCTAAGCATGACAGGGCGCGGCAAAGGACAGCTCTTTGCCGCGCCTTTTTGTTTCATATAGGAAACTTTTTCGAAATCTGAATAGGGACCCTTTCCAAAAAGTTAACCACGTGCTAGTTTACTAAAGCGAACATAGACGTGGTTAACTTTTATCGCGTCGATGTTGAGGACGAACTGACGTTAGGAGCAACTCATGTCTTGCGGACCGCAGATGCCGGCCATGCCGCTTTCGATGGTAAAAGCGGGCGAAACCGTACGCGTGTCCCGTGTAAAGGGCAATGAGGACATGAAACACCACCTCAAGGACCTCGGCTTTGTCGAGGGCAGCGAAATCCACGTGGTGAGCTCGAGTGGCGCCAATATCATCGTCACTGTGCTGGGCGCACGCTTTGGTATCGATTCCAAGGTTGCCATGCACATCATGACCGTCGGCTAGTCTGCAGCATTTCATAAAAACCGAAAGGGGGACAAGAGGATGAAGACGTTGGGTGACGTTAAGGTGGGCGAGAGCTCTACCATCGTCAAGCTTCACGGTGAGGGTGCGCTTCGCCGCCACCTTATGGACCTGGGGCTCATCAAGGGCACTTCGTTCAAGGTCGTGAAGGTTGCACCGCTCGGCGATCCGGTCGAGATCAACGTGCGCGGCTACGAGCTTTCCATCCGCAAGGAGGAGGCGGCCGTCGTCGAGGTCCAATAAGGGCTCGCGGCGTATGTTTCTGCAGATAAAGTTAGGTTTTTCTAACTTAATGCAGCGTCTTTGAAGCACATTATCCAGCCTGCGCGGAGAAAGCAGCGCGGGCACACAAGGAAGAAGGATTGAATGGCGGATTCTCAGATCCATGTCGCGTTGGCGGGTAACCCCAACTGCGGCAAGACCACGCTTTTCAACTTGATCACCGGCGCCAACGGCTACGTTGGCAACTGGCCCGGCGTCACGGTTGAGAAAAAGGAGGCCAAGCTCCTAAGCGACAAGAACGTTACCATCACGGACCTCCCTGGCATCTACTCGCTTTCCCCCTACAGCCCCGAGGAGCAATGCTCGCGCGATTACCTCATGAGCGGCGAGCCCGATGTTGTCGTCCAAGTCGTCGATGCCACCAACCTCGAGCGTAACCTGTACCTGGCGCTTCAGGTTATCGAGACCGGCCTGCCCGTGGTCGTTGCCCTCAACATGGCCGACCTGGTCGAGAAGAACGGCGATAAGATCGACACGGACAAGCTCTCCAAGAAGCTCGGCTGCCCGGTCATGATGATCTCGGCTCTTAAGAACAAGGGCATCAAGGAGCTCTTCGAGCAGGTCAAGAAGTCCGCTGCTTCTAAGGGCCAGGTGCCGGAGCACAAGTTCGATTCCTCCATCGAGGACGTTCTGGACCACATCGAGAATAACCTGCCTGCGAGCGTTCCCGCCAACAAGCGTCGCTACTACGCGGTCAAACTGTTTGAGCGCGACGCGGACGCCTGCAAGCTCATCAACCTCACCAAGGAGAAGGCCGCTCGCGTGGAGGAGCTGGTCGCCCAGTGCGAGCAGGACTGCGACGACGATGCCGAGTCCATCATCACCGGTGAGCGCTATGGCGTCATCGCGCACATCATCGACGAGTGCATGACCAAGGCTCCGGCAAAGATGAGCACCTCCGAGAAGATCGACCGCGTGGTTACCAACCGTATCCTGGGCCTGCCGATCTTTGTGGTCATCATGTTCTGCGTGTACTACATCGCCGTTTCTACCTTGGGCGGCACGGTGACCGACTTCACCAACGACCAGCTCTTCGGCACCGACGGCTGGTACGTGCTCGGTCAGGGCCGCGACGCCTACGACGCGGCCGTCGAGGCTGCGGGCGACAATGCCGACTCGGTCGACCCGGCGCAGTACGGCCCCTATGTCCCGGGTATCACCACCGTGGTGCACGACGCCCTTGTGGCGGGCGGTACCGAGGACGGTGGCCTGGTCGATTCGCTGGTCTGCGACGGTATCGTCGGCGGCCTTGGCGCCATCTTCGGTTTTGTGCCGCAGATGTTCCTGCTCTTTGTGATGCTGTCCTTCCTGGAGGACTGCGGCTATATGGCCCGCGTCGCCTTCATCATGGACCGCGTGTTCCGCCGCTTTGGCCTGTCCGGTAAGTCCTTTATCCCCATGCTCGTGTCCTCGGGCTGCGGCGTTCCCGGCGTCATGGCTACCAAGACCATCGAGAACGAGAAGGACCGCCGCATGACGGTCATGACCACCACGTTCATTCCCTGTGGCGCTAAGCTGCCGATCATTGCCCTGCTCATGGGTTCCATCATCGGCGATTCTTCCACCACCGCCGCGTGGATCAGCCCGCTCTTCTACTTCCTGGGCGTTTTTGCTGTCATTGCTTCGGGCCTCATGCTCAAGAAGACCAAGCTCTTCGCCGGTCGCCCGTCGCCGTTCGTTATGGAGCTTCCTGCCTACCACTTCCCGGCGATCCGCTCTTGGGCACTGCACGTTTGGGAGCGCTGCTGGGCCTTTATCAAGAAGGCCGGCACGGTCATCTTCGCGTCCACTGTCGTGGTTTGGTTCCTGTCCAACTTTGGTAGCTACAACGGTTCCTTTGGCTTCCTGCCTGTGATGGACGGCATCCCCGAGGAGTTTATGGACTACTCCGTGCTCGCCATGCTCGGCAACCTGGTCGCCTGGATCTTCGCCCCGCTCGGCTTTAGCACCTGGCAGGCAACCGCGCTGACCGTCTCGGGCCTTGTGGCCAAGGAGAACGTCGTCGCCACCGCCGGCTCGCTGCTGTCCGTCGCCGACGCGGGCGAGACCGACCCGAGCCTGTGGACCGCGTTTGCCGGCATGTTCCCCACCATGGGCGCTTGCGTTGCCTTTGGCGCGTTCAACCTGCTGTGCGCCCCGTGCTTTGCCGCCATGGGCACTATCCGCAACCAGATGGACTCCGGCAAGTGGACCGCGATTGCCATCGGCTACGAGTGCGCCTTTGCTTGGGTGATCGGCCTGTTCATCAACCAGTTCTACAACCTGCTTGTTCTGGGTCAGTTTGGCTTCTGGACGGTTGTGGCTATCGTGCTGCTGGTCGCGATGCTCTTCCAGATCTTCCGTCCCATGCCCAAACACGCATGGACCGACGAGGACGAGACCAACACTGCTTCCGCCGCAGTTTCCGCCTAGTTCCGAATAAGGATTAGCCCCTTTTCACGAGCCCGGGTGTCTCAGTGACACTCGGGCTTTTTGACGCAATGGGGGGACAGATTGCTTTGCTCCAGAAGTAAGATGTGGCGTTTCCGCAGATAAAACCGACCAAAATAAACCTGTCCCTATTTGGTAGGTGGAGAATGGGGTAAAGTAAGTGATGGTTAACTAGAGGAGGCTTGCTATGGCACCTATCGATATTGTTGTACTGGCTGTTATCGGTATTGCGTTTGTCGCCGTGTGCGTGCGCATCTACCGCAAGGGCACCTGCGTCGACTGCGCTCAGGGTGGCGTTTGCACGGGGCATTGCTCCAACAAAAAGACGTGCGCCGCACTTAAGGGTGTGGACAAAATCGCCGAAGACTTGAGCCGCGGTATTCATTAGCCGACCGGCGTTTGGGCATGTTTGACTACGGATACGGCAGTTGCTGATACGATAGGTACGTCAACAACTGCCGCCGAGCGGCTCAAACGAAAGGAACCCTGTATGGAGTCTTCCGCCTATCCGATGCTCTTTAGCCCGATCAAGGTCGGTACGACCGAGGTCAAGAACCGCGTCTTTATGCCGCCGGTGTCCACCAACCTGGCCGATCATGGCTATGTTACCGACGACTTGGTCGATCATTACCGTGCCCGCGCCAAGGGCGGCGTGGGCCTCATCATCACCGAGGTCGTGACGGTCGAGCCTACCTATACCTATCTGCCGGGTGACATGTGCTGCTACGACGACACGTTTATCCCTGGCTGGGAAAAACTCGCCGCGGCCGTCCACGAGTATGGCTGCAAGATCATGCCGCAGCTCTTCCACCCCGCCTATATGGCCTTTAACATTCCGGGTACGCCGCGCCTGATCGCTCCGTCCTTTGTGGGCCCGTCTTACGCCCGCGAGGCACCGCGTCCCATCACGGTCGATGAGATCCACGAGCTCACGCATCAGTTTGGCGACGCTGCCGTGCGCATGCAAAAGGCTGGCGTCGATGGCGTCGAGGTCCATGCGGCGCACGCCCACGGCATGCTCGGCGGCTTTTTGACTCCGCTCTACAACAAGCGCACCGACGAGTACGGCGGCTCGCTCGACGCCCGCATGCGCTTTCTGCTCGAGGTCATCGCCGAGATTCGCGAGCGCTGCGGCAAGGACTTTATCATCGACGTCCGCATCTCGGGCGATGAGTACACCGATGGCGGCCTGACCCTCAACGACATGATCTATGTCTCGCGTCGCCTGGAGAAGGCCGGCGTCGACATGATTCATGTGTCGGGTGGCACCACCATCAAGCGCGGCTCTGCGATTCCCGCCGCCGGTACCCAGCAGGCCTCGCACGCCGCTTGCTCGCGTGAGATTAAGAAGCACGTGAACATTCCCGTTGCCACGGTCGGCCGCATCAACGAGGCCTGGATCGCCGAGGAGCTGATCGAGGACGGCGCTGCCGACATCTGCATGATGGGCCGCGCCAATCTGTGCGATGCCGAGTTCTGCAACAAGGCCGCTGCCGGCAACGCTGACGACATCCGCCCCTGCATTGGCTGCCTGCGCTGCCTGAACGGCATTATGTTCGGCAAGCGCATCTCCTGCACCGTTAACCCGGACGTGGAGCGCGACGAGGCTGGCTACGAGCCTGCCGCCGAGGCCAAGAACGTGCTCGTTGTGGGCGCTGGTCCTGCGGGCATGGAGGCAGCCTACATTGCCGCCAAGCGCGGCCACAACGTGGTGCTCGTGGACAAGCAGGATGAGCCGGGCGGCGAGATGCGCATCGCGGCCGTTCCGCCGGCAAAGCAGGAGCTCACCCGCGTGATCAAGTACCAGTACCGTCGCCTGGCCGAGGCCGGCGTCACGTGCGTCTTCGGTACCGAGCTGATCGCCGAGGACATTCAGCGTGACTACGCGGGCTACGAGGTCGTCCTGGCCTATGGCGCCGAGCCCATCGCTCCGGTCTTCATGCAGGGCTTTAAGCAGGTTATGACGGCCGACGACCTGCTGGGCGGCAAGGCTTTCCCGGGCAAGAAGATCGTCATCGTGGGCGGCGGCACCGTCGGCTGCGAGACGGCCGATTACCTGGCCCCGTTGGTCAATGACCTGTCGCCGGCCAATCGCGATGTCACCGTCATCGAGATGACCAAGACGCTCGCCGCCAACGAGGGCGGCGCCGGCCGCGCGGTGCTCATCACGCGCATGCTCTCAAAGGGCGTCCACGTGCTGACCGAGGCCAAGGTGACCGAGATTACCGAGGACACCATCAGCTACGAAAAGGACGGCGAGATCCACACCATCGCCGATGCCGATACGCTGGTGCTTGCCATGGGTTATCGTCCCAACACCAAGCTTGCCGACGACCTTGCCGCTGCCGGCGTTACCGCCCACGTGCTGGGTGACGCCAACAAGTGCGGCAACATCCGCGACGCTATCGGCGACGGCTACAAGGTTGCCTGCGAGCTCTAGTCAACCCCTTGTTGCGTGGGGGCAGGTTACTTTGCACCAACTTGGTGCATGTAAACCTGGCCCCATTGACGAGGTTGCCGCCATCCCAGGGCGGCTTCATGGAGTAGCGCCCGTATGCATCGAATAATTCCTCTCATAGATGTGCGGCACAAAGAGCCCCGAGCTCACACGAGCTCGGGGCCTTTTTCGTCTGGATTGGGGACGCATAGCCGGACGAAAGCGTGTTGCGTTTGGCGTAAAACCATACGAAAGTGCAATTTGCGTCTTATTTCCGAACGTAAAACAGACGAAAACCGTTTACGTCTGCTTTAAATCCGTATGAAAACGGTTTTCGTCTTGCAGGGCAGTTGCCGTTTCTACAGTTCAACTTCCAGTTCGGCTTTGTGTTCGCAGAGGTAGTCGCGCATGTAGGGGATGGCAAATGAGACCTTGCCGTACGAAGGAGCCTCGATAATCGATTCTCTTAACAGGCGGCTGCGGACGGAGCTCACCTGTTGAGGCGTTTTGTTTAGGGCATCGGCAACCATGCTGGTCGAGCTCGTCTGCCCCAAAGACGCCATGCTCAGCAGATAAGCGATGCACGTGGGCGGAATGCGCTGCAGCGCGGGCTCAATCACCATGGCGCAGAAGCGTTCGCGTGCCGTTGCAATGCCACGCTCGGCTTCTTCTTCTCCAATAATCGCTGTATGTGCGCGTCTTGCCAACTGCCATGCGTAGTATCCAACGAGTTGGATCATGAAAGGATAGCCTTGCGTTGCCTCGGCAAGTTGGCCGGCAATACCTGGCTGCAACTCCATGCCAGACGCTTCAATGGTTTCCTCGAGGGAGTACGACACTTCGGTTACTGCCACAGCCTTCAGGTCAAAGGGGAGGGCACGGCGCAAAAACGTAAGTGTCTTTCCGTTGATGATGCTTTCAATCATCGAAGGCAGCCCAGCAAAAACAAAGGCGATATCAAGGTCTTCGCCGATAACCTGCTGAATCGCAATGGAGAGCGTTCGGACCTCATCGAGCTCTGCGTCTTGAACCTCGTCGAGAGTGATGAGCAGGCCATTTCCATTCTTGGATATTGTCTGTCTCATGGCGTCGCGTAGCGATGGGCCGATTCGCTCAATATCTATGCTGCCGATGGATATGCCAGCTACGGTGGGCTCAAATCTGGCGTGTTTGGCCTGGAATTTGGGCTGCAGCTGTTCGAGAATGCGCTGGCAAAGTCCCTCGGTTGCGACCTCTTTTATGACCGTCCAGCCACGGCTTTGCGCCAAACGTGAGCACTCGTCAAGGAGGACCGTCTTGCCCGTTCCACGGACGCCAGCTATGCGCATTAGGCGCCCCGGGGCACCAGGCCCGTTGGCGAGGCCTTCACTGAATTCTTCGAGTACATCTTCGCGGCCGATAATCGTGGGAGGTGTTTTACCTGCTGTGGGCTTAAAAGGGTTTGTTTGCATGTGAGCCACCTTTGCTCAAGATATAGCAAGATATAGCAAAGTATAGCAAGATATAGCAAAGTATAGCAAGATATAGCAAAGTATAGTGAGATATAGCAAAGTAAGCGCTACTCGCGGGTTTTGCGGTGGTGCTATTTTCCAAATGCCGCGTGGATAAAGCGCTGGGCGAACAGCTTGTTGGCAACTCACGAGGGCTCGGGGTGCCAATTTGGGATGGAGTAGTGCTGTGCCACGAATAGGGCCTATCTACTACGTTTAAGCCGCAGAGGTCAACCATAGCCGGCTATTTTGAAAATCGATAAGCTCTCTACCAGCGGTTTTGTTTTTGCACTTTTCAGCATGGTCTGGGCTCTCCGCGTTAACGTAGTAGATGGGCCCCTTTTGTGGCAAGGGGCCGACCTGCGGCTCAGGGTAGCCAAAAAAGCCCCGTCCCAAAAAGACTGTTGGAAGTTGCGGTGGAATAGTTCCTGTTTTTGCTGCTGAAGGCTTTGAGCAGGAACTATTCCACCGCAACTTATGAGGGGGCGGGGGATGCGATAGTATTACGGGTGATATTCGACAAACCGTGGGCTTCATCCGAGGGCTTTATGGAACAACACCAGCATTATCAGAGCCTGCAAGATCAGGCATACAACGCACTGCGCTCCAAGATCATCTATGCCGAACTCAGGCCCGGCACGCGCCTTTCGGCGATTGGTCTGGAAAAAGAGACGGGAATCGGGCGCACGCCCATTCGCGAGTCCTTTGTGCGCCTGCGTGAGCAGGAGCTGGTGGAAACGCGTCCCAAAAGCGGCACCTATGTCTCGAAAATCAGCATGGAGCGTGCCGAGAACGCCTGTTTCTTGCGTGAGAAACTCGAGAGAAGCGTGCTTATTAAATGCTGTTCGGCCGCTACGCCCGAGCAGAAGCGTCGACTCGAGCAGATTCTTGCCGAGTCCGAGTCGCTCGACCATCGCGAAACGCGTCGCTTTTTCGATCTGGACAACCTGTTCCACGAGAAATGTTTTGAGATTGCGGGTCGCCATATGTTGTGGGACTGGATGAAAAGCGTCAACACGCATTTTGAGCGGTATAACTGGCTGCGTATGGTGTCGCAGGACCTGGATTGGGAGCCGATTCGTCGGCAGCATCGCCGGATTCTTGAGGCCATTAAGAGGGGCGATACCGATGCGGCGAGTTATCTGGCAGAGACGCACTTGCACCTGATGCCCGAGGAGCAGGGCCCGGTTATCGCCTTGCATCCCGACTATTTTGAGCTGTCCAAAGACTCATCTATCTAGCCCATCACCGCATCTGCTCGAGACGCAAAAACGATGCTACTCACCTACAGCGTTTTGCAACCGAGATTTTTAAAAAATGCCTAAAATGGCTCAGACTGCCGACACTGGGAAACGGGGTGCGCTATGGCGCAGATGAGAATCAAGGACATTGCCGCCGAGGCGGGTGTGAGCCCGGCCACGGTCTCGCGCTATCTCAACAACCGCCCCGGGCAAATGACCGAGGAAACCCGTGCTCGCATCGCGGCGGTCATCGAGCGCACCGGCTATCGCCCGCGTGCCGCCGCGCGCAATCTGCGCAGCTCGCGTACCAACCTCATCGGTGTGATCCTGGCCGACATCGCCAACCCGTTCTCGAGCGCCATGCTCGAAGGACTTTCCGCCAGCGCTGCCGCGCGCGGCTGCTTGCTCATGACTGCCATTAGCGGCAACGACCCCGCAAAGGAGGCCGAGTCGCTCGCCAGACTTATCGATGCTGACGTGGACGGTCTGGTCGTCAACACCTGTGGCGGCAACGACAAGGCGATCGCCGCGGCAGCGGGACGCCTGCCCGTTGTGCTGCTCGACCGCGACGTTGCCGACGGCGGTGTCGACCTGGTGACATCTAACAACCGTGAGCTGGTCGCCGGCCTGGTAGACGCCTTGGCCTCTGCAGGTAGCGAGCGCCTGTGCCTGCTCACCGAGGCAAGCGACGACAGCCCCGTGCGTCGCGAGCGCGCCGAGGCCTTTACCGACGAGCTTTCTCGACGCGGACTTGCGGGCGAGGTCGTCACCCTGGCCGACGGCGGTGCCACGGGCGTCGGCCGCTTGGACGAGACTATCCGCGGCTATGCAGGCAAAAAGCTCGGCCTCATTGCCGTCAACGGCCTGGTCTTTCTGCGTCTGACCGAGGCGCTGGCGCAGCTTGGTTCCTCGCTGCCGGCGGGGCTCAAGATCGCGACGTTTGACGACTACCCCTGGAACCATGTGCTCTTTGGCGGTGTGACCACGGCCGCGCAAGACACCCTTACCATTGCCGAGCGCGTAGTCGAGCGCCTCTCCGAGCGCATCGACGTTGTTACCACCACCGTGGGCGAGGCCGCAAAGCTCGCCCCCAAGCGCATCGAGATTCCCGGCCACATCGAACACCGCGCCTCGACCTCGCGCTAGCCGCTCGTTCGCAACTGCCTGTTCGCGAACGTTTTTTGAGCGCTTGATACGCTTTAACCCTGCGGAAACATTTTTCTGCGATAGTATCTGCGATATAGACCAGTCGAAACCCGCCCGAAAGAAAGGGGAGCGACATGAACCAGCAGAACATTGATTACGTACTCCGCTCCGTAGAGCAGCGTGACATCCGCTTTGTGCGTCTGTGGTTTGTCGACATTCTCGGCCGCCTCAAGAACTTTGCCATTAGCCCCGAGGACCTCGAGGTCGCTTTTGAGGAGGGTATTGGCTTTGACGGCTCCGCCATCGAGGGCTTTGCCACGCCCGAGGAAGCTGACATGCTGGCGTTTCCCGATGCTTCGACCTTCCAGATTTTGCCGTGGCGCCCGAGCCACAACGGCGTCGCCCGCGTGTTCTGCGACGTGTGCACTCCCGATTGCAAGCCGTTTGCCGGCGACCCGCGCGATGCCCTGCGCCGCATGTTCCGCAAGGCCGAGAAAGCTGGCTATCTGCTCAATGTGGGCGCCGAGCTGGAGTATTACTACTTCCCCGACGAGCACACCCCCGAGCCGCTCGACAACGTGGGCTACTTCGATCTTTCGGTGAGCGATGCCGCCCGCGACCTGCGTCGCAACACGGTCCTCACGCTCGAGAAGATGTCCGTGCCCGTGGAGTACACCTTCCACGCCGCCGGCCGCTCGCAGCACGGCATGAGCCTGCGCCACGCCGAGGCCCTGAGCATGTCCGACGCCATCACCACGGCCAAGCTCATCATTAAGCAGCAGGCCTACGAGAGCGGTTGCCACGCCTCCTTTATGCCTAAGCCGTTGGCGGGCGAGGACGGCAGCGCCATGTTTTTACATCAGTCGCTGTTCGACCACGACGGCAACAACGTCTTTTGGGGAGAGGACGACGAGAAGTACCATCTCTCCGACGTCGCCAAGCACTACATGGCCGGCATCCTGGCGCACGCGCGCGAGATTAGCGCCATCACCAACCCCACGGTCAACTCGTACAAGCGCATCACCACAGGTGGCGACTCCGTGCCGCAGTACGCCACGTGGGGCCTGCGCAACCGCGCGAGCATGGTCCGCATCCCGGTCTACAAGCCCGGCAAGCAGCTGTCCACGCGCATCGAGCTTCGCAGTCCCGATCCCATGGCCAACCCGTACCTGGTCAACGCCGTCACGCTGGCGGCTGGTCTCGATGGCATCGAGCGCAAGCTGGAACTCCCGCCCGAGGCAACGGCCGAGACGCTCAAGCTTACCGACCGTCAGATGGTCGAGGCCGGCTACACGCCGCTGCCGCGCTCGCTCAAAGAGGCGCTCGACGTGTTTGAGGACTCGCAGTTTATGAAGGATGCCCTCGGCGAGCACATCCACAGCTTCTTCCTCAAAAAGAAGCGCGACGAGTGGCATAAGTTTGGGTCCACGATCACCGAGTGGGAGATCAAGCATTATCTGGCGAACTCCTAATCGCGCTGGCTTGTTCCAGTACGATTGAGCTCATTTCCTTGGAGGCCGATATGTCCGAAAAGAGTGCCCTGTTCATGGCGCGCACGACGCGCTTCCACGAGTTTGCCCGCAGCTTGACGACCACCCTGGGTGTCGAGGTGAGCCTGGCTACCCCCGATTCGCCGACTGCGGCGCACGATTTTGACCTGCTGATCCTCGATTCCGACGGTATCCGCAGCGACCGCATCGATCAGATTGCCAAGTGGCTTGACGATCGCGGCGGCGTCCCCATGTTGGTGATTGTCGACGACGAGGCGCTCGGCACCCTGCGCCTGCCGAATCACGCGCATGCCGACTTTGTATGCCCCACGGCGACGCCCAACGAGCTCAAGGCTCGCGCACAGCGCCTGATGGGCGAGGAGGAGACCGTCGCCGCCGACGATGTGCTCAACATCGATAACCTCGAGATCAACCTGGCCACCTACCAGGTGACGCTCGATAACGAGCCCATCGACCTGACGCTGATGGAGTACTCGCTGCTGAGCTTTTTGGCGACGCACCCCAACCGCGCCTACAGCCGCGAGGTACTGCTGCACCGCGTGTGGGGCTTTGAGTACTGCGGAGGCACGCGCACCGTCGACGTGCACATCCGACGCATCCGCTCCAAGGTGGGCCCGCAGATCGCGGCGCACATCACCACCGTCCGTGGCGTGGGTTATCTGTTTAAGGACTAGATTTTCACCACAAAGGGGACAGGCACCTTTGTGGTGGTTTTGACGCAGGCCGGGTCCTTTTGGGCCTGCAGCAGAACTTAAGCCTTCCTAAAAGATTGCGTTCTCATACACTTGCGCCCGCATATTGGGGTACAACTCAACGTGAACAATGATGGCCCGCCACATGTTTGGCGGGCCTTTGGTTATTTGACGAAAGGATCGCAGCCATGAGCGAGTACGATTCCCAGCGTCCCCAGGATGCGGGCAACGCCGGCGAGACCCAGCAACAACCGCGCGTGCAGGTGGAGTCGACGCCTGCCGACGGCAACATTCCCTACGTGCAGGCCTACGACACGCAGACCGGAAAGCCGCTGGGCAGCCAGCAGGTCGTGAACAAGCACACGGTGGTCAAGACCAAGACCAAAAAGCTGCCGATCTTTATTACGGCACTCGCCGGTTGCGCCTGCGGCGCCCTGCTGGTCATTGCGCTCATTATGAGCGGCACGCTCGATATCGGCGGCGGCAAGAATGCCGTGACGGCGGGCGCTTCGGGTTCGTCGACGCAAAAGATCACGATCGACTCCGAGGACACCACGTTGGCCGAGGCCGTTTCTGCCAAGGCCCTGCCCTCCGTCGTTTCCATCACCGCCACTTCGAGCGGCAGCCAGAATGGCTCGCTTTCGCAGTCTGCTGATGAGTCGGACAGCTCGGGCAGCGTCGGCTCGGGCGTGGTGCTCGATACCGAGGGTCACATCCTCACCAACAACCACGTGGTCGATGGTTATGACCAGTACGTGGTGACCATGGACGACGGCACCACCTATGAGGCCGAGTTCGTGGGCAACGATGCCTCGAGCGACCTCGCCGTCATCAAGCTCAAGGACGCCGACGCCTCCAAGCTCACGCCGATCGAGATTGGTGACTCCTCCAAGCTCAACGTGGGCGAGTGGGTCATGGCGATTGGCTCGCCCTTCGGCAACGAGCAGTCTGTCTCCACGGGCATTGTGTCGGCGTTGTATCGCTCCACGGCCATGAGCTCTACCAGCGGCAACACCATCTATGCCAACATGATCCAGACCGATGCTGCCATCAACCCGGGCAACTCTGGCGGCGCGCTCGTCAACGACAACGGCGAGCTGGTGGGTATCAACTCGCTCATCGAGAGCTACTCGGGCTCCAGCTCGGGCGTGGGCTTTGCCATTCCCGTTAACTACGCCAAGAACATTGCCGACCAGATCATCGACGGCAAGACGCCGGTGCATCCGTACATGGGCGCTACGCTTTCGAGCGTCAATGCGCTCAACGCCCGCACCAACAAGCTGAGCACCGATAGCGGCGCGTATGTGGCGAGCGTCGTCGAGGACGGTCCTGCCGCCAAGGCTGGCATCCAAGAGGGCGACGTCATCACCAAGCTGGGCGACGACGAGATCACGAGCGCCGATGGCCTGATCATCGCACTGCGCAGCCACGAGGTGGGCGAGAAGGTCGAGATTACGCTTATGCGCGGCAAGGAAGAGAAGAAGGTCACCGTCGAGCTGGGCTCCGATGAGGAGCTGCAGAACCAGCAGCAGGACGACAGTTCGACCGACACCGGCAACGGCGGTATTACTGACGAGCAGCTGCGCCAGTACCTGGAGGAGCTGCTGGGCCAGCAGGGCCAGGGTCAAGGTTATGGCCAGGGGTTCTAGCGAGCCGTTTCGCACATACCAATGCCAGAGGGGGCTGTCCCATCAACGTGGGACGGCCCCTCTTTTTCTTATTGATCCGTTGGGGACGGAGGAAAACGGATCATTTAGAAATGGCCAGGGCATGGTTTGATCGCGCGATCCACCCCGGTCCGGCCGCTGCCGATTCGGTGCGGTTCGAAAGGGCTATTCGGCCCCATGGTGACCGGTGGTACTCTTGTATCCGTTTGAAATCGAGCGAAGGAGTGCCGCTATGGAGCAATCGAGCCTGTTTGGTGACGGTGTGGACATCGATACCGAAACGCCCACGACCGCGGAAGCCACCGCACCGACCGATGCCCGTGCCCAGGCGGCAGCGCGCGCGGCCGAGCTGCGCCACGAGCTCGACTACCACGCGTACCGCTACTACATGCTCGACGCGCCCGAGATCACGGACGCCGCCTTTGACAAAATGCTCGTTGAGCTGCAGGAGATCGAGGCGGCCTATCCTGACCTGGTGACGCCCGACAGCTATACCCAGCGCGTGGGCGGCTACGTGAGCGAGCAGTTTACGCCGGTCACGCATATGGCGCGCATGTATTCCATGGACGATGCCATGGATCTGGACGAGCTCGATGCATGGCTCCAACGCACCGAGGATGCGCTCGCTGCCGGTAGCGTCACCTATACCTGCGAGCTTAAGATCGACGGTCTGGGCGTCGCGCTTACCTATCAAAACGGCATCTTCGTACGTGCGGCCACACGTGGCGACGGCACCACGGGCGAGGACGTGTCGCTCAACGTCCGCACCATCAAGGACGTGCCCATGCACCTGTCCGAGCCGGCACTCGCCCACATGGGCGCCGATCGCGAGCGCACCATTGAGGTGCGCGGCGAGGTCTATATGCCCAAAGGCAGCTTTGTACGCCTGAACGACGAGGCCGATGTCGAGGGCCGCGACCCCTTCGCCAACCCGCGCAACGCTGCCGCCGGATCCTTGCGTCAGAAGGATCCCAAGGTCACGGCGCGCCGCGACCTTGCCACCTTTATATACGCCATCGCCGATACCGACCCGCTGCACGTCCACAGCCAGCGCGAGTTTCTCGATTGGCTGCGTAGCGCCGGCTTTAGTGTCAACCCCAACGTGGCTCGTTGCGCCACGCCGGCCGAGGTCCACGAGTTCTGTGCCCAGGCGCTCGAGCACCGCGGTGACCTGGATTACGACATCGACGGCGTGGTCGTAAAGGTGGACAGTTTCCAACAGCAGCTCGACCTGGGCTTTACCGCCCGCGCACCGCGCTGGGCCATTGCCTTTAAGTTCCCGCCCGAGGAAAAGCAGACCGTCCTGCGCGAAATTCGCATCCAGGTGGGCCGCACCGGTGTGCTCACGCCGGTCGCCGAGTTCGATCCGGTGACGGTTGCCGGCTCCACCATCGCGCGCGCCACGCTGCACAACATCGACGAGATTCGCCGCAAAAACGTGCGCGAGGGCGATACTATCATCGTGCACAAGGCGGGCGACGTGATCCCCGAGGTCGTGGGCCCGGTGCTCGACAAGCGCCCGGCCGATTCGGTCGACTGGCACATGCCCGAGGTCTGCCCCGTGTGCGGCAGCCCCGTGGTCCACGAGGACGGCGAGGTCGCTTACCGCTGCGTCTCCATCGATTGTCCCGCGCAGCTCAAGGAGCGCCTGCTCCACTGGGTGAGCCGCGGCTGCATGGACGTTGATGGCCTAGGCGACGAGATCGTCGACAAGATGATCGCCGCCGGGCTGATCCACGACGTCGCAGACTTCTACCAGCTCACGGTCGACGATATCGCCGGCCTGGACACGGGGCGCACCTATGCCAGCTCCAACAGCAAAAAGGGCGTCAAGAAGGGCGACCCCATTCCGGTGGGCCTCAAGACGGCTGAAAAGATCATCGCCGAGCTCAACAAGTCCAAGAGCCAGCCGCTCGGTCGCGTGCTGTTTGCTTTGGGTATCCGCCACGTGGGCAAGAGCGTGGGCGAGGTCATCGCCGAGCGATTCCTGTCGATTGACAAGCTTATCTTAGCGAGTGAAGAGGACATCGCCGAGTGCGAGGGAATCGGTCCCAAGATTGCGGCGAGCGTTAAGCAGTTCCTGGCCGTGCCCGAAAACCTTGTCGTGCTGGAGCGTCTGCGCCAAGCGGGCCTGTCGCTCGAGGTCGATTTGGGCGCCGCGCACGCGCAAGCCGCAGCCGACGCTGGCGTGGCAGGCGAGCTCGCCGACGCACAGCCGCTTGCGGGTCTGACCTTCGTGCTTACCGGCACGCTCGTCAACCGCACCCGCGACGAGGCGGGCGCGGCGCTCAAGGTGCTCGGCGCCAAGGTTTCGGGCAGTGTTTCAAAGAAGACGAGCTATCTGGTCGCCGGCCCCAAAGCGGGCTCCAAGCTCACCAAGGCCGAGCAGCTGGGTGTACCCGTGCTGGACGAGGACGCGCTCGAGCAGATCCTGGCGACTGGTCAGGTGCCCCAGGCTTAGCGCATTGATAACCAAATTGAAGAACCGCCCGGAAAGCATGATTGAACTGCCTTCCGGGCGGTTCTTATTTGGACGGGGCGACCGGCACTGTGATCTGCGTCACGTAGGTCGCGGGATCGTCGCTGATGATGTCGTCGATGAGGGCGATCTCGCGTGAGGGGCCAGCGGGGGACAGCCCGTGTTCGCGCATATAGCCGAGCAGCTGCTTATAGCGCGGGCCCGCTTGCCCGTGCGTACCACGGAAGCTTATGGTCAGGCACCGCGCGGCGGGCCGCACCTCGACGTCACCCACGTAGTCATCGGTGTCATCGAGCAGCAAAAAGACCTCGTCGTAGCCATCAAAGTCGCCGGCGGCGAGGCGCTCGGCGCTAATCCCAACGCCCAAGTTGCCCAGAAAGACAAAGGTCTCGTGCTGGCCCTTCTGCAGCTGACGAATCTGCCACTCCAGCGCATAGGCGTCGGTAGGCTTGACGCGTTCGCGCAATACGGCGCAGCGAAGCTCGGGCGCATCGATTGTGCAAATGGTATCGAGCTCGGTGTTCAGGGCATCGTGAAGCAGGGCAAGCCGGTTATCGATCTTGCGTGACACGCGTTCGAGCTCGCGGCGCTTGCGCTCGATGAGCTCCTGCTGTTGGGCCAGCTGCCGCTGCATGAGGTCCACATCGCGCGTGGTCACAAACTCACGGATTTGCGCGAGCGGCAAGTCGAGAACACGCAGGTGGCTAATGGTGTTGAGGGTGGAGAGCTGCCGCGATCCGTAGTAGCGGTACCCACTTGCCGGATCGATGTGCGCCGGGTCCAGCAAGCCCATCTGCTCGTAATGACGTAGCGTCCCCACGCTCAGGTTAAACAGGCGCGCCACCTCGCCAATGCGGAGCAGGCCCTCGGTATGTTCAGTTGGCGAGTCGGTCATGGGACTGCTCCTTTCAACGGGCGGGGGAGGGGCACTGAAGTCGTGCGGCGCAGCCGTCGTATGACACGAACGATCCGCTACGCCACCAGCTTGTCAAAAGCCCCGCGCCGGTTGAGCACGGTAAATGCCACCACACAGATGACCGCCGACAGAATCGATCCGCACGGCGAAGCGATGCCCATGGGAAACAGCGTGTCGGAATAGGCATTCGACAACAGCCACGCGCCCGGCACGCGAATGAGCGCCACGGCCAGCACGTTGTGCGCAAAGCCGATGTAGCTCTTACCGTATGCAGCGAAAAAGCCGCTAAAGCAAATGTGGATGCCGGCAAAAATCGCGTCGAAAATGTAGCTGCGCATATAGCCGGTACCGGCCGTGACCACCGCGGCGTCCTTGGCAAAAAAGCCGATAAACGCCGGTGCCACCAGCCACATCAGTATCGTGATCAGACAGCCGTACACCACCGAGATGGTCATGGCGTCCTTGAGCACCTGACGCGCACGATCGCCCTTGCCCGCGCCGGCGTTTTGCGCCGTGAGCGCGCTGACGGTGGCGCCCATGGAACTCGGCACAATGAACAAAAAGCTGATCATCTTCTCGACCAGGCCCACGGCGGCGGCGTCGACCAGACCGCGGTGGTTGGCGATGACGGTGATAAACATAAACGCCACCTGGATGCAGCCGTCCTGCACGGCCACAGGCACGCCGATCTTAAGAATGCTGCCGAGCACCTCGGGCTGCGGGCGCAGGTCGCTGCGCTTAACGTGGATGTTCGTGCGGCGGCTCTTGAGCCACACGAGCGCGAGGGCAACGCTGGCCGTCTGCGCGGTCACTGTGCCGAGCGCCGCGCCCACGGGACCGAGCCCCATGTGGCCGATAAATAGAAAGTCGAGCGCGATGTTGATGATGCACGCCACGCCAATCACGTACATAGGCGAGCGCGAATCGCCCAGCCCGCGAAAGATGGCCGAAAGAATGTTGTACGCGGCGATAAAGGGAATGCCGATAAAGCAGATGCGCAGGTAGGCGGCAGTGCCTTCGACTGCCTCGGCCGGTGTGCCAATGAGCGCCACGATCTGCGGGCACAGTGCGAGCAGGACGGCGGCCAGCACTACCGAGACACCCATAAAGAGCGTGATGGTGTTGCCGATGGCGGTCTCGGCACGGTCGAAGCGGCGTGAGCCCACGGCGTGGCCGACGACCACCGTCGTTCCCATGGCCAGGCCCACAAGCGCCACGGTAATCATATAGAGCGTCTGAGCGCCATTTGCCACGGCGGTGATGCCGGCGGCGCCGCTAAACTGCCCCATCATGTACAGGTCGGCCATGCCGTAGAGCATCTGCAAAAAGTACGAGAGCATATAGGGCAGGGCAAAGACCGCGATGGTCTTAAGGACATTGCCGCGTGTGAGGTCGTGTTCCATGGGCGGGGCTTTCTGGCTGGGTCTGTTTACATACCAGTGTAGTGAAAACCCTACAACGATTGTAGAGTCAAGGTTTATGTTGGCAGTGGGGCGAAAAAGTCACGCCCCGAGCACGATGCTTTGGTCCCTCCATGCTCCTCACCTCGCCTCAAACCATCACAACATTCGACGTTTTTTGCCAAAATCGGGAAAAGCATCGAATGTTGTGATGGTTTTTCTACCACTCGACCGGGTGGAATCGCTTTCTTGCGCACGAAGGTGTGCGGACCCGTGGGCAGGGGAATAAGGTTGGTTATCCGACTCCATTGGAGGGCTCATGGACCTGCCGATCGTCCTGTCCCATAAGACTGCCTGGCTGTACCACAACGTGGCGCGCCCGTCCGAGCCGCTCTCGCGAGCAAGCAGCCTATACGATGAGGACTCGCTTGCTAACGAGGCGGAACCGACCGCGAGCCTGCCCAAATTGGGACTCGATGCCAAGGGGCTGAGGGCTTCAACGGCAGTTGGGATCGTTACCGACTATCTGGTTGCGCTCGGTATTCCACGAGAAGAGCTCGATCATATCGACACGCTCGTCAACTTCGATTTTGAGCGCTCGACGCCGGCTGGATTTAGGTGCCACGTGTTTGGGGCGCCGGTACCTCCAGGCCATCTTATCGAGGTGGCAGAGGGCCTTCTGGTGGTTGATGAGGCCATGTGCTTTGTCCAGGCGGGTTCGTGGATGAGCGAGCTCGAGCAGTTGGAATATGGCTACGAAATCTGCGCCCGATACCATTTGAATCATCTGTCGACAGGCGATTATATCGAGATGGGGCAGAGGTACACCGTTGCCGACTTGATTGCCTATTGCAATGAGAACCGATCTCGCCAGGGGGCTATACGCGCGGCCGCCGCGCTCAAGCGCGTGCACGATGGCGCGCGGTCGCCCATGGAGACGGCCACCGCAATCATGGTCGTAGCAAAACGTTCCCAGGGAGGGCTGGGATACGCCAAGATCGAGCTCAACCATCGTGTCGATGTTCCCAACGAGTTCAAGTATCTCGCTAAGGCCGGGTATTTCGAGATTGACGTATATGCGCCTGCGAGCGGTACGGGGATTGAATACAACGGCTCGGACCATCTTGATAAACAGCGCAGCGCGTCGGACGCGGAGCGTATGACCGTGCTGAGCGCGCTGGGCTTTAGGATGATCGTCCTCACCGGGACTCAGTTTGCCCACCAGCTGCAATTGCACCGGGCGATGAACGCCATCGCACTCGCTATGGGCCTTAAGTGCGACCGAAGCGAAGCGTTCCAGAAACGTCAGAACGACCTGCGAGAATTCGTGATTCGGCACTGGGACGGCGGCCTTTAGGGACGCTTTGGTCCTTCTACGGGGTGCCGTGGGCAGGCAGACCATCACAACATTCGACGTTTTTCGCTAAAATCGGGAAAAGCATCGAATGTTGTGATGGTCTGTGCTGAGGGTGGGCTTGGGAAGCCGGTCTTGCTCGAAGTGACCCGTCCTGTCGTACGGGTGTCGGCATGATTCTCCCGTGGGGTATTATGTTTTCCGAAGAATAAAACGCCGCGTGAGGGGAGGGCTGCGTGGACGGGCACGTGCAACACGATGGCTTTGGCCGCGATATCAACTACCTGCGCATTGCCGTTACCGACAAGTGCAATTTCCGCTGCATCTATTGCATGCCGGCCGATGGCGTGGCGCCCCGCGCGCACGACGAACTGCTCAGCGCCGAGGAAATCGCCCGCTTTGTGCGCTTGGTGGCGGGGGAGGGCATTCGCCGCGTGCGCCTGACGGGCGGCGAGCCGCTGGTCAGCCGCCGCATCATTCCGCTCATTCGCGACATCCGCGCGATTCCGCAGATCGAGGACATCTCGCTTACCACCAACGGCGCCCTGCTGCCCAAGCTGGCATCGCAGCTCAAAGATGCCGGGCTTAACCGCGTCAACATTTCGCTCGACACGCTCGACCCTACGCTCTTTGGAAAGATCACGCGTCTGGGCCGGCTCGAGCAGACCATGGCGGGCATCGACGCGGCGCTGGCTTGGGGCTTTGAGCCCGTTAAGGTCAACTGCGTTGTTGTGCGCCGGCTCAACCAGGATGTGGCGGCCCTCGCGCGGCTCACGCTCGACCGCCCCATCCACCTGCGCTTTATCGAATACATGCCCATTGGCGACGAGCGCACGAGCTCGCATTGCGCTGTGGACCCGCATGCGCCCGCGCTCAATCCCGAGCTGTGGGACGCGAGCGACACCGTGCCGAGTGACGAGCTGCGGGCGCGCATCAGTGCCGGGGCCGCCGCGACGGGGCTGGGCGAGCTCGAGCCGCTCGACATCAACGACGCTCCTGCCGGCGCGGGCCCTGCGCGCTATTGGCACTTTCCGGGCGCGGCGGGAACGGTCGGCTTCATTAGCGCCATGTCCAACCATTTTTGTGCGAATTGCAACCGCCTGCGCCTGACGGCCGATGGCAACGTGCGTCCGTGCCTGTTTAGCGATGCCGAGTATTCGGTGCGTGAGGCGCTGCGCCGTGGTGATGATATGCAGGTACTTTCGATTTGGCGCGATGCCGTGGCCCACAAACCGCAGGAACACGCGATAATTGAGGGCACGCAACGATTTATGTCCCAAATCGGAGGATGATCATATGGCCAAGAGCAGGTACGCCGATGCCACCAAGGCCGCTCGCAGGGCCGCGATGTCTGCCCACAAAGCCACGGCTACTGACAGCGACGCCGTCGCAGCCGCGCAGCCGACTGCCAGCGCTGCCACCGAGCCCGCCCGCGACGCCCGTCGCGACGAGCTGACGCACGTGGACGCCAAGGGCGAGGTGCGCATGGTCGACGTGTCCGACAAGGCCGAGACCCATCGCATTGCCATCGCCGAGGGCACCATCCTTATGCACCCCGAGACGCAGGCCATGGTGCTGCAGGACCGCGCCAAAAAGGGCGACGTGCTCGCTTGCGCGCGCGTGGCGGGCATCATGGCCATCAAGCGCACGAGCGACATCATCCCCATGTGCCATCCGTTGCTCATTACCAAGAGCAAGTGCGACATTGCGCCCATCGCTCCGGCGGGGACGCCGGCCGAGGACGTGCCCGAGGGCTGGGCGCCGGCGCGCGCGGACGGGCAGGTTGGCTTTCACGTACTGGTTACGGCCGGCGTAACGGGCAAGACGGGTATTGAGATGGAGGCCCTGACCGGCGCGAGTGCCGCGTGCCTAACGATCTATGACATGTGCAAGGCGGTCGATCGCGGCATGGAGATCGTCGACGTGCGCCTGCTGCACAAGGAGGGCGGCCGCTCGGGCGTGTGGGATCGCGCAGAGCGTCAGGCCGCTGCTGTTGAGGCCGTGGCCGCAGACGGTGCCGCGACCGCGAGCGCACCTGCCGCCGTCGCGCCCGCAGCTCCGGCCCCGGCCGTCCCCGCGATCGCGTTTATCGGCTACCAAAACTCGGGCAAGACCACGCTCGTCGAGAAGGTTATCGCCGAGCTCACCCGCCGCGGCCTGCGCGTGGGCTCGCTCAAGCACCACGGGCACCACGGCTTTGATATCGATGTGCCCGCTAAGGATACCTGGCGCCATCACCAGGCCGGATCCAAGCACGTGGGCCTCATCTGCACCACGCGCTGGGCGGAGTACGCCGACACGCGCGAGGAGGACGAGATGCCAGCGCGCGAGCTGCTGTCGCGCTACAACGATGTCGACGTGGTAATCATCGAGGGCTACAAGACCGAGGGCTTCGACAACATCGTCGTCGCGCGCTCCGGTGTCGATCGTCTGCGCGGCAAGAGCTCGCTCGACCTGGTCGACGGCCGCACGCTAGCCCTTGCCTGCAACGAAGCCCTGGCACGCCAGGCATTCGATGCCGGCTTTGCGATCCGAGCCATCAACATCAACGACGCTCGAGCCATCTGCGACCTGATCCAAGACCATCTGGCCTAAAACCTGCCAAAAAGGGACAGGTTTATTTTGGCAGGTTTTATCTGGGAAAACGTCACTTCCACCACAATGGGGACAGGCACCTTTGTGGTGGTTTTGGCCAAAGAGGCTTTGACTTAAACCTATCTCTAGGTGTAATAATCGCTGACAAACGTTTGCGATTACGGAGGTCTCATGCCAAAACTGTACTTTATGCGTCACGGCCAAACGCTCTTTAACTTGCTTCGTCGCAAGCAGGGCTGGTGTGACTCGCCGCTCACCGAGCTGGGAATCGAGCAGGCTAAAACTGTCGGCGCGACCCTGCGAGAGCGTGGCCTTGCGTTCGACCATGCGTACAGTTCCACGTCCGAGCGCGCGTGCGACACGCTTGAGCTTGCGTTTCCTGATCAGCCTTACGAGCGCGTCAAGGGCCTTAAGGAGTGGAACTTTGGCAAGTTTGAGGGTGCGAGCGAGGATTTGAATCCGCGCCTGCCGTACGGCGATTTTTACAAGCAGTATGACGGCGAGGGCGAAGACGAGTTTCGCGAGCGCATCATGGCGACCATCATCGAGCTCATGCAGCGCCCCGGACATGAGAGCGTGTTGTGCGTGAGCCATGGCGCCGCAGCGGCTCAGGTCATGCGCGGTGTGGGCGTGGAACCGCTCAAGATGAAGAACCGCATCGGCAACTGCTGTGTGCTCGAACTCGACTTTGATCCTACTACCAGCACATTTGCTCTCGCAGATTTGTACAACCCCTACGGCACCCCGCGCGAGTAGCATCAGGACATCAGCCAAAACCATCACAAAGGGGCCGGGCACCTTTGTGATAGTTTTGCCGTTTACAGGCGATTTCCTACCGTTCGGCGGACTTTCGCGCCAATGGGGCTTACGCCGCATGCAAGTTTCAGCCTACAATCGCCCACGTGCTCACAAGTTTGTTACTCCTCGGGAGGCATCACTTGCGCATAATAGAAGACGAGGAATATCGCCCCGTCGTCTAGCGCCGATGTCCGAGGAGTTTTTTCATGCTCATTTTAAAGAAGATCAACAATAACGTTGCTCTTGCCGCCAGCGATGACGGTCGAGAGGTTGTTGTCTTTGGCAAGGGCATCGGTTTTCACGAGATGCCGTACAAACTTGCCGATGAGTCCCTCATCCAGCGCAAATTCTATAACGTTCCCGAAAGCCTGCAGGATATGGTGGGCACCCTTCCCGACGACGTCCTGCTCGCCGCGAGCGACATTGCCTGCTTCGCGTCGCAGCAGCTTGGCTGTAAGCTTTCCGGTGGCCTGCCCTTTATTCTGGCAGATCACCTGCAGTTTGCCGTCCAGCGCGACGACGACCAGCTCAGCGCTCCCAACCCGCTCGAGCACGAGGTGGCCTTCATCTACCCGCGCGAGCTGGAGATCGGCCAGGCCGCGCTCGCTATCGTGCAAAAGCACACCGGCGTCAAGCTGGGTCAGAACGAGGCCACGAGCGTCGCGCTCCACATCGTTAACGCCGAGGTCGACGGCATGGGCCGCGCCAAGGACATGGACTTCATCATGAAGAGCACCCGCGTGCTCGACGAGGTGACTCATTCCGTGGAAAAGCAGCTTGGCTGCTCGCTCGACACGGCGTCGTATAGCTATATTCGCTTTCTTGCGCACCTGCTTTTTTTGGTTCGTCGCCTCTGCAAGGGCAAGTGCACGCAGACCGAGAACTCCTCGCTGTTTATGCAGGCCGCCCGCGCTTTTCCCGAGGCCTACCAGTGCGCATACGCCATCAACCGCGTGTTCGAGAAAGAGTTCAGGCAGAGCTGCTCGGACGAGGAGCTTCTGTATCTGATGATGCATATCAACCGTCTGCGATCGGCTTCGCAGACCGAGTGAGTAAAGCCGCCAGTCTGGCGGCAATCGCAACAATTCTTTTTGGTTTCTAACTGCGGGCAAGGTACCGGCTCGCGGTAGGGGATTTTTTTGTCGAAATTTGGAAAAGAGAGGACAGATCATGGCAGGTAAATACGACGATCTTGCTGCCCAGATCGTAGAGCTGGTTGGCGGTAAGTCCAACGTCAAATGCGTCGCACACTGCATTACCCGTGTTCGTTTTAAGCTCAAGGACGAGTCGAAGGCCAATGACGAGGCAATCTCCGAGCTGCCCAACGTCATCAAGGTCATGCACGCCAACGGCCAGTACCAGGTTGTTGTGGGCAACATCGTCGAGGACGTCTACGACGCCGTTCTCAAGGCCGGCGGTTTTAGAGACGGCGGCGCCGTCGACGCCGATGACGACGATGCCGCTCCCAAGGGCGTTACCGATGTGATCATCGACCTCATCTCGGGCATCTTCGCCCCCATGCTCGGCACCTTCGCCGCTGCCGGTATCATGAAGGGCCTGCTGGCGCTCGCTACCTTCCTGGTCCCGAGCTTTGCCAACGACGGCGCCTACACGCTGCTCTACACCGTCGCTGACGGCATGTTCTACTTCCTGCCCGTGGTGCTTGGCTTTACTGCGGCCAAGAAGTTCAAGATGAGCGAGTTCAACGGCATGGCCATCGCCTTTGCCCTGGTCTATCCCACCATGGTTGCCCTGACCTCGGGCGAGGTTGTCGGTTCCGTGCAGCTCGGCTTTGCCGGCACCTTCTCTTGGTACACCACGTTCCTGGGCCTGCCGCTCATCATGCCTGCCTCGGGTTACACCAGCTCCGTTATCCCCATCCTTCTCATGATCTGGTTCGGTTCTACCCTCGAGCACTGGGTTAAGAAGTGGATGCCCGCTTCTATGAAGATGTTCTTCACCCCGCTGATCGTTGTCACCGTCACCGTCACCCTTGGCTACCTGGTCATTGGCCCCATCGCCACGCTCATCACCAACCTGCTCGGTGAGTTCTTCGCACTGCTGTTTGGCCTGCCCATGATCGGCTCCCTCCTGGGCTGCACCCTCGTCGGTGCCTTCTGGATGTGCCTGGTCATCTTTGGCTTCCACTGGTCGCTCGTGCCTATCGCGCTGGTCAACCTGTCCACTCTGGGCCACGACTACATCCTGTGCTCCGTTATCGCCCACTCCTTCTCGCTGGGCGCCGTGCTCTTTGCCATGTATCTCAAGAACAAGGACGAGAAGTTCCGCGGCATCGCGCTGCCGGCCATGATCTCCGCCTTCTTCTTTGGTGTCACTGAGCCCGCTATCTACGGTGTCGCCCTGCCCGATAAGAAGGCCTTCATCAACGCCAGCATCGGTTCTGCCGTGGGCGGCCTCATCATCGGTATCTCCGGCGCCGTGGTGTACATGTCCGGTGGTATGGGCGTCTTCAACTGGCTGTCCTTCATCGACCCCTCCGGTGTTAACGGCATCAACCACATGATCTGGGCTATCGTTGCTTCGCTCGTGGGTGCCGTCGTGGGCTTCGCAATCGAGTTTGTCACCTACAAGCCCGAGGCTGCCAAGTAGCCCAAACGACAAAGACTCGGTACCAAGCCGGCGGGGGAGCGCCCCGCCGGCTTTTTCCAAATGGGCGAGACGGTCTGCGCATGCGCCCGTTTGGGCAACTGCCCAAATCAAGACTATGCCGGTTTACTACGATGAATCTACAGGGGCCGACCGCACTGTGATTTTTCGGAAATGGTCAAGCCTCCTACCTGCGGTTTTAGTTTTGCAATTTCCGGTGTGCTCGAGAGCTATCGATCCATCGTAGTAAACCGACATGGTTTTGATCGAACGGGCCTCGCGCGGGGCATTCAGTACATGCCTCGCCACGAAACCGGCCCATCTACTACGTTTATGTGGCAAGGGCCAACCACACGGTGGTTTTCCGAGAACCGTCAAGCCATCTACCTGCGGTTTTTTTGCCAATTGCGGCGTGGTCGGGGGTTCGCGGCAAAACGTAGTAGATAGGCAGGTTTCGTGGCGGCGGTCCTTGTGCGGACCCCGAGCGGGGCGCAAATTACCCCGCGGACGCCGCCCCAGCGTCCGTGGAACCCTCCCAACACGTACGAAAGGAGCCGACATGGCTTTTCCCGATGGATTTCTGTGGGGTGGCGCCACTGCCGCCAATCAGTGCGAAGGCGGATACAACGAGGACGGCAAGGGCCTCGGCGTTCCCGACATCATGACCGGCGGCACGGTCTCCGAGCCGCGCCACATCACCGATGGCATTCTGCCCCAGTACCACTATCCCAGCCATGAGGCCGTGGACATGTACCATCACTACCTCGACGACATCAAGCTCTTTGGCGAGATGGGCTTTAAGTGCTACCGCATGTCCATCAACTGGAGCCGTATCTTCCCCAACGGCGACGAGGCCGAGCCCAACCAGGCCGGCATCGAGTTCTACCGTCGCGTGTTCCAGGCCTGCCAGGAGCAGGGCATCGAGCCCATGGTCACCCTCAGCCACTACGAGCTGCCCTATGGCCTGTCCAAAAACTACGGCGGCTGGAAGAATCCCAAGCTCATCGATTTCTACCTCAACTACGCCCGCACTGTCATGACCGAGTACAAGGGCCTGGTGCGCTACTGGCTCACCTTTAACGAGATCAATTGCCTGCTCATGGGTGTTTTTGGCGGCGTGATGGGCGGCGGCATGGTGCCCGAGGCAACTGACACGCCCATGACCTTTGGCGACTGCGACTGGGACGACCCTCAGGCGCGCTTCGATGCCCTGCACCATCAGTTCCTGGCGAGCGCCAAGTGCGTCACCATGGGCCATCAGATCGATCCTCAGAACATGATTGGTTGCATGATTGCCGGCAACGCCTGCTATCCGCACACGTGCAATCCGGTCGATGTTCTTGCCGCCCAAAAGCAGCAGCGCGAGATGAATTTCTACTGCGGCGACGTGCAGGTGCGTGGCGCGTATCCCTCGTGGGCGCCCAGCGTGTGGCGCCGCGAAGGCGTGCACGTGGAGGTCTCGCCCGAGGACGCCGCCACGCTGGCCGCCGG
>CABURV010000013.1 GCA_902494035.1 uncultured Collinsella sp. | reverse complement strand
GTGGCCATTATTCGGTGACCGGGATTGGTCAAAATAGTTTGACTATTAGCGGCTAAAATCGCCCGGCGCTAACACGCTCATGTTGTAAATGGTCTTGCCCTGAGCCTTCAGCGCGAGAAGTTTGTTGTTGAGCGAGGCGAAGACCTCCGCGCCAAAGCGGTCGAGACGCTGCGATGCCTGCATGGTGCCACCTTTCGATATAAAAAACGCGGCGCTCCGACAAGAGCGCCGCGCGATACGGGCCATCAGATTGCAAAAGTGTAACGCTTGCAACCCCCGTATTGGTTCAATTTAGCCAACCTTAGTCAATTGCGTTGAGCGCGTCGATCTGCGCAAGCCACAGTCGCGAGCTGGCGTCACTCGGCATACGCCAATCGCCGCGCGGGCTGAGCGTCACCGAGCCCACCTTGGGACCATCGGGCAGGCAGCTGCGCTTAAACTGCTGGGCGAAGAAGCGACGATAGAACGTACGCAGCCACGTGTGGACGGTCTTGGCGTCGTAGACGCCCTCGAAGCTCTTGAGCGCCATGCGGTAGATCTTGCCCGGCTCAAAGCCAAAACGCAGCAGGTAGTAGAGGAAGTAGTCGTGCAACTCGTACGGGCCCACCAAATCCTCAGTCTTCTGCGCAATCTCGCCGTCGCCCGTGGGCGGCAGAAGCTCGGGGGACACCGGCGTATCGAGAATATCGAGCAAGACCTCGGCAATACGCCCGCCAAAGACATCGGCGGCATAGCGCACCAAGTGACGCACAAGCGTCTTGGGCACGCTCGCGTTGACGGCGTACATGCTCATGTGGTCGCCGTTATAGGTAGCCCAGCCGAGCGCCAGCTCCGACAGGTCGCCCGTGCCGATGACAAAACCGCCAGCCTGGTTGGCCAGATCCATCAGAATCTGCGTGCGCTCGCGAGCCTGGCTGTTCTCGTAGGTCACGTCCTGCACGGCCGAATCGTGCTCAATGTCCTTGAAGTGCTGCTCCACGGCCGCGTGGATCGAAACCTCGCGGAAGCTCACACCCAGGTCGCGAGCGAGCGACTCGGCATTCGACTTGGTGCGATGCGTCGTGCCAAAGCCGGGCATGGACACGGCAGTGATGCCTGTGCGCGGCAGTCCCAGTGCATCGAAGGCACGCACGGTCACAAGCAGCGCCAGCGTGGAGTCCAGGCCGCCCGAAAGACCAATCACCGCAGCCTTGGTACCCGTATGGGCAAGGCGGGTCTTGAGGCCGGCGGTCTGCAGGTCGAGGATGGTCTCGCAACGCTCGGCCAGGTCGCCATGGTCGGCCGGCACAAAGGGCGCGCGGGGGAAGACACGGTCGATGTCGCAGGCGTTGCGCAGGACAGGCTCGTCTGCCAGCACGCCCTCAAACGAAAATTCAACGGCCGTGGCCTCCGGTGCATCGTCCGCGCGTGCCCACGTCGTCGAGCGACGGCGCTCGGCAACCAGGCGGTCAAGGTCAACGTCGGCGATGGCCATATCGCAGGTAAGCAGTTTGGTCGCGGCGAGCTTGGAGCCGTTTTCGTAGACGAGGTTCTCGCCCGCAAAGACCATGTCGGTCGTGGACTCGCCCTCGCTCGCGTCCGCGTAGGCATAGGCGCAGTACAGGCGCGCGCTTTGGTTAGAGATAAGGCTGCGGCGGTAATCTGCCTTACCGATGATCTCGTCCGAGGCCGACGGGTTGAGAATCACCGTCGCACCGGCAAGCGCCATCTCAGTCGAAGGGGGCGCCGGCACCCACAGGTCCTCACAGACCTCAACGCCCAGCACCAAATCCTCGGCGCCTTCATCGCAGCAGCGGTAGACAAGCCCCGAACCCAGCGGGACCGGACCCTGACCGGCAAATTCAACCCACACGGGATCCGCAGGCGCCGGAGCAAACCAACGGCGCTCATAGAACTCGCCATAGTTGGGCAGATACTTCTTGGCCGTGAGGCCCAAAAGCTCGCCCGCGCAGCACACGGCGGCGCAGTTGTAGATGTTCTCGGCCACCGCAACGGGAAGACCGACCGTAAAGACGATCGGCAGCTCGCGGGTCTCATCGAGAATACGCGCAAGCGCCGCCTCACAGGCATGCAGCAGCGTGCGGTTATGGAACAGGTCCGCCGCAGTATATCCGGTCAGATTAAGCTCGGGCAGCACCAGAGCACGAACGCCGCGCTCGACAGCCGCGCGAACAGCCGCTAACGCAACCTCGGCATTGCCCTCGACATCGGCCACGCGAATCTGCGGCGACGCCGCCGCCACACGCAAAAAGCCATCGTTCTTATTAGCCGAAACGCAGCATTGCCTTGTTGATCTGGACACTGGAGGCCCCTTCTACCCTGAGATTCAGTCTAACGGACGTTCACATATCTCTAACTAGCCAAAGCAACCTCCCAGTTTACTGAGACGCCAGCCTGTGCTAAGAGCATGTATTTCAAAAATATCTTTAATTAAAAAAGGAGAAATCGATAATCGACTTCTCCTTTAAGCGAGGCAAGTAAATTCCGAAACTAATGGCAGAATTTATCCATGTAGTCCTCAAAGTCGAACACTTCTACCACGACGCCCTCTTCCTGAGACTCTTTCAGTTGCTCCAAGAGATCTTTATTAATAACGTCCATGCAGAAACCTCCTCTATCTAATTAATTGTAGTATATCTGCTTTCATGCAATTATCAACCAACTTGTTTAATTGCTCCTCGTTTGTCGATAGTCCCTCTTTTTTCAAAATGTCGCGCACCTCGTTCTTAGTAATCGGCTTTTCAAACAACGAAAGCAAAGCGAACGAAAAATCATTAACCGCACACATTCTATGGGTGGCACAACTCAGCAGTACTCTTAACCCCTCTTTTGAGCGTCCGACTTCTTTAACAAACGAACTTCTAACCAATTGAAAACCATTATCGTGCATTACATAATCGGCATCGATATTTGTATTCAGCAATCCATAATGCAACAGTTCTTCTATCGCCCTTGTCAGCTCGAGGTCGCCCTGATCAAGAATAAGAGAAATGCTACAATCGGCCTCCAATAAACGGGCCAACTTAAGGTATACCAACTGGGAAACAGCATAGACATGATGGTATTCAGAATTATAGAAGTAGGCAAATGGCTCAACGAGCACGACAGAGGTCTTGGAATCCAGCCAGATTCGATCAGCTGGATTTAGACTAGTTAGCCGTCGCTTTACTTTGGTCAAATGTCCCTTATACCTGACAGCGTGAATAGAATCTAGGATCCAGGTCACCTCTGAAATATGAAGCCGCTGGGGCAAGTCAATTGTGTCGCTACCGTTTATGACCTCTTGCATATAAAAATCAATATGATGCTCATCAGATAAGGATTTTGCTTCATTTAAAGTTAAACCAGTGCCTGAAACATAATCCACTTCGAGGCGCAAATCCTCATATTGGGACTTCGGCATTACAGAGACACCATACTTATCGGGATGATTCCAAACATCCGACCCCATAACGAGACCAAAATTCGTAAATCCTCTCGTGGAATATGGAACACCACATACCTGTTTTGAATAATTCAAAACATTCTCTGTATAAGCTAAGGTGTTCAGAGCCTCTTCTTTAGTTTCGGTCGGAAAGCCAATCATAAAGAATAGATGAACAGGAATACCCGCATTGAGACAATCATGGATATTGCGATCAATCCAATCAACTCTCGTGTTCTTCTTCATTAGATCAAGAACTCTTTGGTTGTATGACTCGAGGCCAAACTGAATCTGCCTACATCCACTTTGGTATATCTTGTTGAAAACGTCTGTACTTAGGGTTGGAGAGAACCTCGTTTCTCCATGCCAGAAAAACGTTTTTCCCGATGCGTTTATTTCATCCGCGAGTTGCTCCATTCTTTTGCCTTCGAATGTTTCATCCACAAAAGAGAAAACTCTCGTGCCGTATTTTTCATTTAACCGACACATTATTTCAAATACTCTCGATATAGGCATCTTTCGGTAACAACCACCGGTAGCACCGGGAATGGTGCAGAAGGCGCAATGATTAAAACACTGCCTAGAGGAATAAACCGGCAATATTAACTCAGGCATGAAGTATTTAGAAAGGGCGAAGCCATCGAAATCGGGAACTGTATCGTTGATAAATGTTTGCTCAATCCGATGGTTTTTATATATCTTTCCACCTTTAGCATGGCAAAGGTTTGGAACACAGTCGAGATTGTCATCACCAGAGTCAAGAGCCTCAAGAAGACGTGCAAGCGGCTCTTCGCCGTCATACATCATTATCGAATCAATGTATTCAAAAAAGGGATGCCATTCTTTCATGCAGTCATCTGCTAAACGAGTAATGTAATTGCCGCCCAATGAGACGTGTTTAACAGATGGACATTCTTCTTTAATCAGTTTCGCTAACGTAACTGCAGAAATCAATTGGAAACAGCCGCTCACCGAAATCCCAATAAACTCGATTTTTTCCCTCTGAATACGCTTAAGAAAGGCAGTTTCATAGAAGGAAATAAACGGATTATGCAGGGTATCCGCAAGCGATTTCATTATTTCTGGTGTCGAATAATAATCATAGGGCAGATCTATGGAGTTGAACGTGTATTTAACTCCATATGAGACGTGATTTATGATATAGAGTGCATTTCTAAAAATGTTTTCAGCATATTGTCTTTCTTTCAGATCGAAGTATCTCTTCGATCTGAAAATATCTTTTGCCTCGTCAACATTAAGTGCTGACTTTTGTATCAACTCGATTGTTAATTGAACATTCGAACTAAACGAATCCTTTGATTCCCGATACCTTTTACAGCACTCTTCGACATGTCTAAAAGATAGGAGGTCATCGTAAAATTCCACGTTTAAGTCAACAATGTCAACTTTGTATTGTTCAACCTCTTGAAGATATGACTTCAAAACAGGCAAGGCAAGATACGGCCCCACTGGACTCCATCCTGGGGGAAATACTAAAAGCGTTTTAGGCATATCAACGTCACATCTTTCGCAAATAATTCAATTGAAACACAACTACCATCATAATTGAAAATACACCAAGTCCTGTAACGAGAATTGAGAACATCGCGATGCTCGTGAACAGCGAAACAAGGAGTGTTGAAATAACAACAGCAACCGATTGCAAAGACTCCCTAATTGAAAACAGGCCTATCGATTCAGATCCGTCTCTCGCCAAATCCTGCAGCGATGTTATGAGAAGCACATCTTGAATGGCGTTTCCGGCACCGACGATAAAAAGGAAAATAAACGATATCCCAGACGCATAGCGATAGCCAAACGCCAGATACGCACCGAGCGCAAGATACGTCACAAAACAATATGATTTAACGCAATCGGAACCACTGATTAAACGACCATATATTGTATTTCCGAACAACAGTCCGATTGTAAGACTGCTCTGAAGGAATCCGTATTGTATCGATGACGAGTCAAATTGCAATTGCGCTATAGCTGGCAAAAGAGAATTCAGAGAGCCGAATGCCACGCCACTAGAAATATCGATTAATAGGAAACCAATTGCCAAGTGCTTCGCGCTAAGATCACTAAATGCAGTCCTGTATTTTTCATTTTTGCTTATCCCCTCTTTATCATTAACCTCGATAACCGACGGAACATCTCGCAGCAACCAGAACGACGCGGCAAAAGATAGCGCGTCTAATGCAAGAACAGCCTCCGCCCCAAATTGAGCGACAACAAAACCGCCGGCAACTGGCCCCAGAACCATCATCAAATTCTGCAGAAACCCAAACGAATTATTAATTACGTCGCGATTGATACTATTCGTATTGGCTCTTAACAACGAGTAAAAGCAGGGCATTTCAACCGTTCGGCAAAGCGATACCGCGCACGTAATAGCAAACATACTCCATTTACTATCAACAAAAATATAGCAAACGAATAATCCCGCGCGAATTAAGTCTGCCAATCTCATGGCCTGCAGTGTCCCGATACCCATCTTCTGAGGCAGCTGCGCGAGCGCAACTGAAAACAGAGAGGGGGCAAATCTGCAGCAGACCATCAAAGCAGTTGCAGAAACATCGTGAGTTACCTCGTAAATCAGCATTGGCAAAGCAATATTCGCACACCAATTGCCTATTTCGCTTATCCCTCTAGCAATATATAGGACCCGAACCGGACGGCTAGCTCTCAATACCGTGAACATCACGATTAACCTCGTATTTCAGGCCTCGTTCATCCCTTAATAGGAATCCATAATCAACCAAATACCGCCTCAACACGGCATAATCAGGATAGAGCTGTGAAAGCACACGATTAACCTGAAGCTCCGTATAACTTGTATTTAATTCAAAGAAAGAGACGGCCCATAGCAGCATGATTCTTTTATAGCTTTCCTTTTTTGGAATTGAAACCAGCTCGCCATTCTTGAGAAATCGTTTTTTAAAGTCTATTAGCTCATCCATTCACATCCTCCATTTCATACGCATCTAATACTAAAAATGCATACGCTTTAGGTCATCGCATTCAGCTTCTTTATTCGAACTAATCTAAATAATTTGCTCAAACACTCTTCGAAAGCTCGTTTTTCACTCTGAGTAAAATGCCCTTCCCAGTCAGTCCACGAACAGGAAGGCAACTCACAACGAGCGGAGTCGAAGCCCTCTGCCGTCGGTCGTTCAAAATGCACGATAACCTTTTCGACATCGACATCTGTAATCAGGTCAGAATGAATGACCTCGGTACCGTCTTCGAATGTCATATACGGGTACATCACGTAAACCACCTCGCAATCGTAAGTCCAGTTTAGCATCAAGCTATTTCGCCAAAGACAGCAAGCCCCCCTTGATGAGTTGATGGTATCTGTTAAACGTCACGCACGATTCACATCTGGTGGGTACCCTGAGGGCTACACGAAACGAAGCAGATTTACACCGGGAGGACCCCGTATGACAACCAAGTACACCGACGCGCCGCGCACACGTGTCATGACGCCGGCATCGCTCAACAACGGCGTTCACGAAAACCATTCCATCGGACAGACCATGGCCATCGCGCCCAAAAAGGGCCTGTTCGACGACATTTCAATTCCCCAGATCATCGCCGGCGCCGCAGCTGCCGCCACGAGCGTCGCGCTTGCCTCCAAGATCGGTATCGCCGGATCGGTAATCGGCGCCGCCGTGAGCTCGGTCATCACCGTTGTGTCTTCGCAGGTCTACCGCCACTTTATCTCTGCCAGCGCCGAAGCCCTCAAAGGTACGCACGCCGCCGTCGACTACCCCGCCGGCGCCTATAAGCCCGTTGAGTTTAATGCCGAGGAGCACCTGGGCGGCGCCGCGACTACGCAGGAGATGCGCCAGATTGCGGGGCGCGCAACCACGGCGCGCGTCGCTCCCGACAGCCTGCGCGCCAAGGCGGCGGCAGAGCGCAGCCAGACGCAAAAGAAGGTCATCGTCTTCTCGATCGCCATCGCCATCGTCGCGGTCATCGCCTGCGCCGGCGCCATCCTTATCACCACCGCCGGCGAGGGTCTGGGCGAGCGCCCCGAGCCGATCCTTTCGTCGCGCACGACCAAGAGCGACGCGGATAGCTCCGGCCAATCGCAAAGCCAGCAGGCACAGACGGACGGCACGCAAGACAGTTCTACCTCTGCCGACTCGTCATCGAACACCCAAAACCAATCGCAGGGCACCGATTCCTCTACGTCCAACAGTGGCACGCCGTCCGGCACAACCGACTCAAGCCAAACGACCGACGGTTCGCAGCCGAACACGGGCGGCCAAACTAGCGACACCACGTCGGGAACGAGCACAGCAGACAGCAACAGCAGCAATTCGAGTGGCACCACATCGGGCACGACATCTGACAGTTCAAGCCAAGGCACGACATCGGGCAACTAGGCGCTGCATCCCCAGATAGGCAACCTGTACAACGGGCGCGAATCGATAGCGGTTCGCGCCCGTTTGCCTTGGGTGCCGTCATGGCGAACGCTATGCGATGGTAAGATGCTTTACGTGTGTAAAGAGGAGATTTGCCATGAGCAAGACAATAGTTAGGCCCACGCTATCGCTGGGCAACCACATCTATCTGTATCGCCTGCTGCGCAATGCGATTGGATGCGGCAAGCAAACGTTTATGACGCAGGTCGAGGAGGCGCTCGCCGCTGGCGACATGACTGCTTATGACCTGGGCTTCGAGTCCACGCGCGAGTTGCTCGAGGAACTCGACGACTGCATTAAGCTGACCGTCTTTAAGGGCGGCCGCCTGTATGCCACCGTCATCGCCAACGATACCTGGGATGCCGCCCTTGCCAAGGGCGAGGACAAGCCCAAGGTAGCCAAGGGCGCCAAGCAGTCCTACAAAAAGAAGAAGCGCGGCGAGAAGGACCTGAAGGCCGTGCGCCCCAAGCACGTTAAGCGTCCCGAGCCCGTAGTTGAAGCTGTGCCCGAGCCCGAGCCCGAGATCGAAGTCGCTATTGAGGTAACGGCACAAGCCGAAACCGAAATCGCCACCACGGCCGATCCCAAAGTCATATCCGAGCAGGAAGCCACTGCGGAGCTCAACGAAGCTCCCAAGTCGACAACCGAAGAAGCCGCCGACCAGCCCGAGACGTCTGCGTTCCAAAACAGCGATGTCTTTGGCGACGAGGCCGAGGACGATCAGCCTTGCGAGCCCGCAGAACAGGACGCTACCGAGGTGGCATCGGAGCCCGAGGCACCGCAGCCTGCCATCTCGCTTACGGTCGTCTATGACCCCGAGAACGCCAACGCCGGCATCACCACCATGGCCTCCACGCCCATCGAGGCAAAGTCGAGCGTCGAGAATCAGAGCGCTCCGCAAGTCGAGTTCGACACCGCGACCGCAGACGCACCCGCCATCGTCGAGCCCGCAGATTCCGCGGCGATGCCGAAAGCGGACACCGAATCAGTACTCGGCGCCGAACCCGCGCCCGTCATCGAGGTGACGCCCGTCAATGAGCAGGCCTTCGCACCTACGATGGTACCGGCCCCCGCACCCGTAGCGCCCGCCATCCCCGAGGACTTCCCCGTCGATTTCGCAACCGAGGTCTTCTGCCCCGGCCCGCTTCTGCACCAGTTGTCGACCTATCTCCCCTACGGCGCCGACACGCTCGGCATCGTCGGCGAGTACTACTGGATCGCCCGCGAGCGCGGAACCATCGAGGCCGCGCGAAACCGCGCAAGCTTCCCCCTGCGTTACACGCAGGCAGGCGAGCGCCACGAAGTCACCGTGCGCATCCGCCGCAACACCACCGGCGGCCTCGGAGCCGCCTGGACCATCGACAAGGTCAACGCCCCGGTCGAGTAAAAAACGGCCTCGGATAGCCAATTGACCATCCGAGGCCGTTTGAATTCAGGCCTTTTAGTTGCCATCGGCGCATATAGACACCAGAGAAGCAAACTCCTCCTCAAGTTGCGGAGCAAAATACCTAAAAGAAACTTGTGCTCCAATCGGTATCGACTCAATCATATTCGCAGCATTATCTGAAACACGGTACGATGCAGTTTCACCTGTCTTTAATTCCTCTATTGAGCAGACAGCGTCTTCAGCATCAATCGACCTAAGCATGCCTTTACCTTGCAACATCACATCGGCATGCCCACCAGCTATTTCCAATGAATCTGAGTTTGTCACAGACATTTCTCCGGAATCTCCGCGCGGCATCTCTTCTTTTGTTGAACAGCTCACCAATAAAGCCATCAACACCAAAGACAGGACTAAACGAATCGTCCTACTTCGAAAAAGTCGTTCCATAAGTCCACGCATAATAACTCTGATCATACTTCAGGAAGGATAAGGATGAATTCCAGCCGTCCGCTATGCCAATCATCTGCCTTGTCTCTCCAGTTTTCTTACCAGTAAGTGTGGCGTAAGCCTCCGCTGTTACAGAATGGGCTGATCCGTTGTACAAACTCGCATGTAAAACATTCGGTCTATTAGAGTTAATCTCATTTTGAATGTTCACGATAGCCGGGGAGGAGACAGTGCGAGCGATAAGATTACTCCCTCTGCTTGCGCAGTAATTTGTAAACCCCGTTGCACAGGTTGAAATCGGCGTTCCGCCCAAAACAACACCGGGAACAGTCTGTTCTTCATCGGAAAGAGCATGGGTATTGGTGTAATTCCATATCTGCATATATTGCGAAGGGTCGCTATATAAATTGGCAATGCCATACAGTTCCGCAACGTTCGAAAAAGCCGTCACCATACAAGCATAGTGGGCGGTAAGCCTCTTAATCTCGCTTTCATCATATGACATAAACTGAGAAATGGAACGAAATCCAGATACTGTGTAATCCTGCATTTGAGTTGCGTAAATTACAACATCGTTCCAGCTTGAAGGTTTATTCGATAAAACGACAGGCCGTCCTTCTATGGAAACAGCCGGGATTGTTCTTCCGCAATTTGTTGTTATTGAACCGTCCAAAGATTGCACGCCGAATTCGAATGGATTGATCATTACGACTGGGTTATTGAAAGAATAAGGCTCGACACCAAGATCTCCTCCCCGATCCATAGGGCTGACTAAGCCGTCTCCAAAACGATATCCCGTAAGTATTTCATCATCTGAAGCATCTAAAACCAAATAGCCCGCGGCTCTATTGGATGTCACAACCGGAACAATGTAACCAAGCGGGGACCCATCAACGTCTACAAAAGGAATAGGGTCAGAAGGCGTATACGAAGAGCCGAGGAGTCCCTTTATATATTTATCGGCAAGCTCTTGCGCAATTTCAGAAGTAAATTGTATCTGCTCACCATCAATATTGCCCGTCGAAGCAAAAACCTCTTTCGGACGTGCGGCTAAGGCGACAATTGAAGACGCGACAAGTTGCAGAAAACGACGACGCGAAAGCATATGTTCTTCTTTCTAGAGGAGCGACTTATAAGATACTCCTATTCTATAACCTTTTTTGTAACGTTACAGCACTGGTTATATTTCAATTCGATTCGCTTATGTCCTTGTAACCCAATACATCTTTACGTTTTAAACGGAATTAGAAAATCACTCATAGCAAAAACGGGCTTTAATCCCAAAGAGATGACTTTGATTATGAATCAAACCAGCAGCCAGGGCATAGCTGCAGTGCAATTGCTACAAGAAAGGCCGCCCTTGCTGGCGGCCTTTCTACTTGCTACTAGTCGCGCGTCAGCTTACGGTGGATACGATGCGGCTGGGCTGCGTCCTCACCCAGGCGCTCGATACGGTTGGCCTGATAGGCCTCAAAGTTGCCCTCGAACCAATACCAGTTGCCCGGATTCTCGTCGGTGCCCTCCCACGCCAGGATGTGCGTGGCGACGCGGTCCAGGAACATACGATCGTGGCTAATGACCACCGAGCAGCCCGGGAACTCGAGCAGCGCCGCCTCGAGCGAGGACAGTGTCTCGACGTCGAGGTCGTTCGTGGGCTCGTCGAGGAGCAGCAGGTTGCCGCCTTGCTTGAGCGTGAGCGCCAGGTTCAGACGGTTGCGCTCGCCACCGGAGAGTACGCCAGCGCGCTTCTGCTGGTCCTGGCCCTTAAAGCCAAAGCTCGCCACGTACGCGCGGCTCGGAACCTCGGTCTCACCCACCATCATGTGGTCCAGGCCGTCCGAGACGACCTCCCACAGGTTCTTATCGGGGTCGATGCCGGAACGGTTCTGGTCGACGTAGGAGATCTTGACGGTCTCGCCCACCTCGAGCTCGCCCGAAGTCAGCGGCTCCAGGCCCACAATCGTCTTGAACAGCGTGGTCTTGCCCACGCCGTTGGGGCCGATGACGCCCACGATGCCGTTGCGCGGCAGGGTGAACGAAAGGTCATCGATGAGCACGCGGCCATCGAACTCCTTGTGCAGATGATGGGCCTCGAGCACCTTGTTGCCCAGACGCGGGCCCACGGGGATGCGGATGTCGGTCCAGTCGAGCTTCTGGCTTGCGCGGGCCTCGGCCTCCATCTCCTCGTAGCGAGCCAGGCGGGCCTTGTTCTTGGCTTGACGGGCCTTGGGGCTGGAGCGAACCCACTCGAGCTCGGCCTCCATGCGCTTGGCGAGCTTGGCGTCGCGGTTGCCCTGAGCCTCGATACGGGCGGCCTTGGTCTCCAGATACGTGGAGTAGTTGCCCTTGTAGGGATAGAGGTGGCCGCGGTCGACCTCGCAGATCCACTCGGCAACGTTATCCAGGAAGTAGCGGTCGTGCGTAACGGCCAGAACGGCGCCCTGGTAGTTGTGCAGGAAATGCTCGAGCCACAGGATCGACTCGGCGTCCAGGTGGTTCGTGGGCTCGTCGAGCAGCAGCAGGTCGGGAGCCTCGAGCAGCAGCTTGCACAGGGCCACGCGACGGCGCTCGCCGCCGGAAAGCACGTTGACCGGCATGTCGGAATCGGGCAGCTGCAGGGCGTCCATGGCCTGGCCGAGCTTGGAATCAATATCCCAGCCGTCGGCAGCGTCGATCTCGTCCTGGAGCTTGCCCATCTCGGCCATGAGGGCGTCCATGTCGCAGTCCGGGTCGCACATCTCCTCGCCAATCTTATTGAAGCGATCGACCTTGGCGATCATATCGCCAAACGCCATGCGCACGTTCTCGATGACGGTCTTGTCGTCGTCGAGCGGCGGCTCCTGCTGCAGGATGCCCACGGTGTAGCCGGGGGTGAGCCTGGCGTCGCCGTTGGAGACCTCCTCAATACCGGCCATAATCTTGAGCAGGGTCGACTTGCCCATACCGTTGGGGCCCACGACGCCGATCTTGGCACCGGGGTAGAAGCTCAGGGTCACGTCGTCAAGGATTACCTTGTCGCCATGGGCCTTGCGAGCCTGATACATCTGGTAGATAAACTCCGCCATATGCCTGTTCTATCCTTTCTACCTGCTGTTTCCCTATTCTTGATTCGCTTTAGTGGAAACGAAATAAGGAAATCGGCTCTGAAACTTAACGAAAAAGGGGCATGGTTGCCCACACCCCCTAATACTACCTGGGAAAAGTCCCCCTTAACACACTATGAACTGCGTACGCTAGTTTTCCGCAACCTTAGCGAACGGCTCGCTGCGATTTGCGCCACAGCAGATACGAATAGACGTAGGCAGCTCCGGCTGAACCAAACGCCAGAACCGCAATCACCGCGGCGACGACTTCACTCGAAAGCACGCTACCCGCCACGCCCATCACAATCAGGCCAACACCCAGCACCATAATGCAGGCACCGCCAAAGCGCTGCGTACGGCGCCAGTTCTCGGGATCGGCAAGCGCCCAGGGCGTCTTGATACCGAGCGTATAGTTCTGCTTCACACGCGGCAAGTAGTTGCCTACGCCGATGAACAGCAAACCGACAGCACCGGAAATCAGCACGTTGACCGAACCGACCGCCGGCACCACGCCCCAGACCGTAAGCTCTCCCAGCCAGCTTACGGCACACATGAACAAGGTAAAGGCGATTACGAAGCCCTGATAGAACTTGCCCGAGGTTCGATATGCCTCACCTTTGGGATCGATGCGCGGCACCACGCAGAACATTGCAAGAAGTGCCAGAGGCAGCACGCCGAGCGCGGAGGCCATCCAGCTAGGGCCCCAACCGTCGACGGCGCCGTTCGCGCCCCAGTGCGTGGGAATCTGCGCAGGCAAGCTCGGCATCACCATGAGGTGCGCTACGACATTGGCGACGCACAGAGCGACCAGCGCAATCCACACGCGCGACGATACCCCCGTGGGGTGAATGCCCTTGTTTTCGTTATTCATCCTTATCACCTTCAGTGTTTGTAAAGCCCATAAACCAGCCAATTAAATCCTGCATGACGGTGGTGTTTAAGCTGTATACGATGTTTTGGCCATGGCGCTCGTCGGTCACCAACCCGGCGTTTTTGAGCGTCGCCAAGTGATGGCTTAGCGACGGCTTACTGATATCGAAATGCTCGGCAAGCTCCCCCGCCGTGCAATTGCCCTCGCGCAGCAACTCCAAAATGCGCCGTCGCGTTGGATCGGCAAGCGCCTTAAAACCCTCTCCCGGCATAAGACCTCCTCTCATCATCTCTCATGACGCGCACACTATACTCGATATTTAGATGTTTGTCTAACTATCTAATCTTACACTCAAAAAATAGCCGCCCCGCGTAATGCGAAGACGGCCACTTCTCACGCTACAAACGTGTTTTGGAGTTGGCTAACCCGCTGCAACGGGTGCCATCTGCTTCCATCTTATGCGAATTCCAATCCCATTTCAACAAACCCCAAGGGTTCAAATGGAATCGCGATAATACCTATAATGACGATAGCTAAAACACGATTCGCTTCCCCATCGGAGGATGTCTATGACCGAAACCACAGCCGCAACTCCCAACGAGACACGCGACACTAAGCTCGAGATCATTATGGGGCGCGAGGCGCTCGATAAACTCGCCAGCTCCACAGTACTGGTGCTCGGCTGCGGAGGCGTGGGCTCCAACTGCTGCGAGGCACTCGCCCGCGGCGGCATTGGTCATTTCGTCATTCTGGACAAGGACATCATCGCGCCCAGCAATATCAATCGCCAGGCCATCGCCTTTCACAGCACCATCGGCAAGCGCAAGGTGGACGTGATGGAAGCCATGATTCGCGATATCAATCCCGCCGCCACCGTTATCAAGCGCACCGAATACCTGCTGAGCGACAACATCGACGAGTTCTTTGCGAGCGTTTTTGAGCAGACGGGCGGCAAGCTCGACTACGTCGTCGACGCCATCGACACCATCTCGGCCAAGCTCACCATTGCCAAATATGCTCAGGACCACGACATTCGTTTGGTTAGTTCCATGGGCGGGGCCAACAAGCTCCATCCCGAGTGCCTCCGCTTTGCCGACATCTTCGATACGGTACGTGACCCCATGAGCCGCATTATGCGCAAAGAATGCAAGAAGCGCGGAATCAAGAGCCTGCGTGTTCTATTTAGCTGCGAGGAATCGGTTAAGACCCAGCCCCGCGACCCTTCCAACATCCACGAGCGTACCGAGTTGGGCACTGCCAGCTATATGCCGCCCATCATGGGCCAGATGATTGCCGGCGAGGTTATCCGCCAGATCAGCGGCCGCGGCACTGAGCGCGTACGCTCCGATGGCCAACGTCTGGACTAGCGGAGCGCACCGAGATGGAGCCCCGGTTATTTGATGCACACTGCCATCTTGATTTAATGGCTCACCCGGACGCCGTTGCCGATGAGGCGACGGCGCTGGGCTTGGGTCTATTTGACTGCGGCGTCAATCCGCGCGACTTTTCGGCCGCAAACGAGCGCGCCTGTCGCCAACCAGGCATCATCGCCGGCGTTGGGCTTCACCCCTGGTGGCTCGCCGATGGCCACTGCGGTTTTGTCGAAGTCAATCTGCTTTGCGAAGTTGCTGCCCAAGAACGCTACATCGGCGAAGTCGGACTCGACTTTTCCGCGCGCTTTGCTGGAAGTGAGCCGCTACAAATACAGGCACTTAACCGGCTCTGCGATGCGCTCGTGCAGCATCCTCTTACCGGGCGCGTGATATCAATTCACGCCGTTCGTTCGGCAGGAGCCGTACTGGACGTCCTCGAATCGCATGGACTACTCATCCCAAACCCCGACTCCCCCGTTATCATCTTCCACTGGTTTAGCGGTACTTCGGACGAACTCGTCCGCGCGCGTAATGCGGGCTGTTATTTTTCCGTCAACGAACGCATGCTCGCGACCAAGCGCGGTCGCGAATACGCACGACAGATTCCACTCGACCGCCTACTGCTCGAGACCGATGCGCCGGCCGAACCAAACACAGAAACAAGCGCGCAGTCGCTCATCAAATCGCTCACAAGGACCTCGATGCGCATTGCCTCACTCAAAAACTGTGACGCAAAGCGCATCGAGTCGGCAGTTTTAACAAATGCGCACTCTGTTTTTGACCTTCGCTAACCCCTGTGGGCAAAAAATGCCAAGGGACATGCGAATCGCACAACGCAGTCCCTATTGGTAGGCAGTACAATTCGGCAGCTTTACACCAATTCGTGCATGAGATCACGGTTGCGTGCATACAATTCGTCAAAGATATGACGGCGCGACGCATATAACTCGTGGGCAGCCATATCGGGCACGATTGTTTGCGCAACGCCAAGGACTTGGGCGAGTTCATCCCATGATGCATAGGCGCCACCTGCGAGAGCTGCCATGATGGCATCGCCGAAGCATGCGCCCACCGTAACCTTGGCAACCGAGACCTCGCGCCCGCATACATCGGCGATAGCCTGCATCCAAACTGGATTCTTGGTTCCACCTCCGACAAGCATAATGCGCCCAATTGGCAGTCCATGCTCTCGCTCGATAATGTCGACATGGGATGCAACGGTATACGCGACGCCTTCCAAGGCGGCGCGAACCATATGGGCTCGCGTATGCCTTCCGGTCAGTCCAAAGAAGACGCCACGCGCCTCGGGATCGTTGAGCGGAGTACGCTCCCCCGCAAAGTACGGCAGACACAGGAGCCCATCGGCACCCGGCGCCACGTCGGTGGCATCATGCGCCATAACCGAATAGGCATCGGGGCCACCGTGGTCCTCGGCCTCTACGGCGTCGCGATACAGCTCTTGGCGCAGCCACGATGTGAGCGCACCCGCCGTATTGGTCCCCGCGCAGATCCCGTAAGTTCCGGGAATGATAAACGTCCCTGGCCACAGGCGGGCATCATCGATCATATGATCAGCTAGGTAGATGAAATACGCCGTACTCCCCAACTGAACCATCATATCGCCGGGACGGAATACACCCGTCGAAATGGCCTCGGCACCAGAGTCGCCCGTTCCCACTAAGACAGGTGTCCCTGCCGCGAGCCCCGTCGCCTCAGCCGCACGCCGCGTAATCACCCCGGCAATATCGGTAGCCGACATTACCTCCGCCATCTGGTCAGGCCGGCAGAAACGAGCACATTCACGAGCATCAACCTTCCAGGTGTAGCGGTCGTATAGGGGAAGAAAATCCTCCGCCAAATAACGGTCCACCGTAAAACGCCCCGTCAACTTTGTGCATAGAAACGATGACGCCGTCAGGAACTTCGCGGCACGTTCGTGCACCTCGGGCATATTCTCCTTAAACCACAAGATCTTGGGAGCAATATCTGACGAACAGGGATCGTGCCCGAAAAGCTCGCGTGCGCGATCTGACCCATATTCGGAAAGGAGCTCGTCAATCTGCGGCTTCGAACGTGCATCGACTCCATACAAAATCGCGGGCGCCAGCGCGTTGCACTCGGTATCGACCGGCACACAGTCGCAACCCAATGCGGAAAGGCCCACGCATCCGATCTGTGCCGCGTTAACCCCCGATCGCGCCACCAGCTCGCGCGACAAGCGGCAGAAATCGCCCCACCAGACTGCCTCCGCATCATGCTGGTACCATCCGTCACACGGGTTGTCCGTCTCATGTCCACAAGAGGCTTGGCAAACGATATTGCATCGATCATCGATTAAAACGCCTTTAGAGGCGCTTGTCCCAATATCAATACCCAGATAGAGCGCCATAGGTGCCTACTCCCCTCGTGCCGTACGAGCGGCAGCCATAAAACGAGCTACCCGCTCAACATCAACCGGAGCATCCAACTTTCCGTCGCGCTTTAAGCAGGTGCCGACAAACGCGCCATCGTAGTGAGCAAATACGTCAGCCACGGTATTTTCGCGACAACCGGTGCCACATACCACGGGTACTTCGCCAACACGCTCGCGGACTTCATCGGCAAGCTCGCCCGAAGCGCCACGACCGGCAGCCGAACCGCCGATGACCATTGCATCCGGAAGGCAATTAAAGAGAAGTGAATCGGCAATGTCCGCAGCCGTGCGGTCGTTGAGATAAACCTCCCCCTCGCTCGTGATGAAGTGAAAAAGCTTGAGGTCATCCAGGCGCAGCGCCGCCTTGCGACGCATGGTGTGCGCGAAATCTCGATTAATCAGCCCGAGATCACCGGCCCAGGCACCGCAAAAATTGCAGCGCGTGAACTGCGCATCGACAGCAGCGCACAGCTCGATTGTGGCATCACCGTCGTAAATAGCCTCGGCTCCCCAAGGGGTCGACAGATCATGGGACAGAGCTCCGATTACATAGCCCATCGATGCAAGGGTTGAGGGAGAAACGTGCTGCTCATAGGGCATCGAGAGCTCATTGGTAATCAAAATGCCATCGACACCGCCCTGCTGCAACGCCTCGAGATCGCGCTTGGCGGCTTCCACGACCTGCGACACGCTTCCGCCCGGGTAATACAGCGGATCGCCCGGCAGAGGACGCAAGTGCAGCATTCCGATGACCGGCTTTTCGGTCTTGAACATCGAGGTTAGAAACGACATAACGTGCTCCTTCATAGGGTTATCGCGGGGACGTTACTCCCCCAGCACTTCGACGTACACTTTTCGCTTCTGCGGACCGTCAAACTCCGCAAGATAGATGTTCTGGGCACCTCCACACACGATGTGGCCATCTTGGACGGGAAAGAAGCAACTGTTTCCACAAATCATGCTCTTGATATGCCCACAGGAGTTGTTGCCGGTGGCTCCATAGCTCGGCAGGAAGTGTGCATGCGCATAGGGGGCATCGAGCGGGGCGATGCGATCAAGCGTCTCCATAAGATCCGTCTCCACGCAGGGCAGTCCCTCGTTTACCACGATTCCACAGGTCGTATGCGACAAAATAATTGCTGCCAAGCCATTCGTCACCGAACTGCGTTCGATGGCAGCGTGCACGTCCTCGGTAATATCGATGAACTGGTCCGGAGCAGTCGATAGATAGCTCAATGTCTCGAGCGTCACCATGTTCACTCATCCCCTTCAAGAAAACGCAGGGCATTACCCCAGTAGAGCCTTTCTCGCGCATCATCGCGCATGGACACGGTATCGAGCGCCCGCTTGAGTTTGAATGCACGGAAACGCGGCGTATTGCTGGCGAACATCACTTGATGCGATAGCGCGCGCTCATACCACAGCGGCCCCATATCGACCGTGAAAAGACGCTGCATCATCTCCTCGGGCGAATCGATGTAAGTGATAGAGGTGTCCGTGTAGCAGTTGGGATACTTGAGCAGCATCGCCACGGTCTCGCGCACCCAGGGCCAGCCAAAGTGGGTCAAACTAAAGCGCACATTTGGATGCGTTGCGATTGTGTGCTCAAATGCAAGCGGGTTACTGCGCGAGAGCCCTGCGCCAGGCTCCCAAGACATACCGGCATGGAAAACCACCGGCTTGTTATAGCGCTCGCACAGCTCGTAAAGCGGCTCGGCCACAGCATCATCGGGGGCAAAACCCTGCTTTGCAGGATGCAGGCAAAGCCCCTTTGCCCCCGACTCGGTAAAGGCGCGCTCCAGTTCGTCTGCGGCACCGCTCACCTGCGGGTCTACGCTCGCAAATCCCCACAGACGATCGGGATGCGCGGCAACCAGCATGGCAATCTGGTCATTGGTGCCAAAGTGCCCTCCGCATGCCGTGGTTACATCGAGCGGCATGAGCACGCTCTTCTGCACGTCACAGACGTCCATCTCGACTTGAAGCTCATCCCAATCCATGGGGCCCATATGCCCCATACCAAATTCTCGTGACCAAAAACCGAATCCATCAGGCTCATCACCCGGCGTACAGATCTCGCCGTAGAGCATAGGATGGACCAACATGTCGATAACCATTTCATACTCCTTTCCAGGCATTTGACCCTAGTACGGCTCAAACGAACCAATCACTCGGGACGACAGCTCAGCGCCCGCCTTCATACACGCCGGAATATCAAGGCCATCGATCACGCCCTTGGTAAACCCGGCAATATACGAGTCGCCGGCACCCACGGTATTAACGACCTTCTCCGCCGGTACGATCCCGCACTCATAGAAGCGCTCACCGTCATAGGCAATGCTCCCCTTCTCGCCAAGCGTGGCAACCGCAACGCGCGGTCCCAATTCCTGCACGTGGCGTACCCAGTCCCGCAGCTCCGGAGTGTCCTCTTCAAACGACATGAACGCATAGTCTACGTAAGGAAAATGAGCCTCGCATGCATATTCGGGATCCTGGCTGAACACCGAGAAGTCCATAACCACCGTCTTGCCCGCATCGTGCCATTCGGGCAGGAGGTCCAAACAATTGCCAAACAGGTCGGTATGAATGATGTCATGCTCTAGGATAAACGCCCGGTCATCTTCATTCGGTCGATATGTCTCCATTACGCCATCGATTGCCTCGAGATGCACGCGATCGACGCCGTCTTTCAATGCCATGAGCATCACCGAGGTGTCGCCATCCTCCACCCGCAGATGTGAGATATCGAGCCCCTCAGCGGCCAGCGCCTCTCTCATCTTGTCTCCGTACTCGTCCTTGCCGACAACCGACACGGCGGATACCGAAACGCCCATTCGTGCAAGATGGATACCCCAGTCAATGCCATTACCAGTCGGATAGAACACGCCGATGTTTTGATAGACGTCCGCACAGCAAAAACCAGCCGCGCACGCTTTAATACCCATGGTCTTCTCCAATGTTCAAAAGGGGACCCACCACATGGCGAGCCCCCTTTTCGCGTTTCGCTTATTGTTTTGCATCGGCTGTCCAAGGCCTCATAGCCAGACCGCCGTACGCTTTCTTAAGCTATTCGACGATTGGCGCTCCGTGGCCCCAAGAACCTTCCATACCGCACACGGTCGAGGCAAACCCGGCAGCAAAGTCGAGCGCGCGCTCGATGGCCTCGGCGCCATCCTCACCACGCTTGGCGGAATCGAGATAGCACATCAAAAACGAGGTGAGGAACGAGTCGCCCGCCCCCATGGTGTCCTTCATGTCCGTTACCGGTTTAGCCAGCTGGCGGTAATAGCGCTCGCCGTCGTAAGCAATGCAGCCCTCGGCGCCCGCCGTAGCCGACACAAAACGCGGACCCAGGCCCTTCACCCATGCCAGACGTTCGCGAATCTCGTCCTCACTCGCGGCATCCGCCGCACTAAAGAAAGCGAAATCGACGTAGGGCGCAATCTGCTCGTAGTACTCGTCGGTGGAGTCGTCCGAAAAGTCAAAAGAGACCGTGACGCCCGCAGCCTTCAACTTGGGCAGCTCGCGCTCGGTGAAGCAATAGTTGCCCGAATGAACCACATCGAACTGCTTCATGTACGCAAGGTCAAAGCGATCGAGGACATAGCGCGCATCGCCACGGATACCGCCCTCGTTGGAGCCAAGGAAGACACGGTCACCGTCAACGACGGTCACGCGAGCCGCTCCGTTCTCGCCAATCATCTGCTCGCACTTGTCAAGCTCGATACCCTCATCCTCGAGGCTTGCAATGACATGCTCGGCAGCGGCATCATTGCCAAAAATGCCCATGTATGCGGAGCGTGCGGCACCGCATTTCTTGGCATAAACGGCGAAGTTCACCGCATTGCCGCCGGGATACATGGTGTGGATATGCTCGTAGCGATCGACGACGTTGTCGCCAAATCCGAGCGCGTTAACGTTAAATGCCATGGCCTTTGTCCCTTCTAGTACTCGACAACACCCATATAGCGACGGAAATCGGGATCGTGATCAAACACCTTGCCGCGTGCAGCACGCAGCTCGCAGTTCATGGCGTAGAACAGCACCGGGTCCAGATAGGCACGAACGCTCGCCGGCACGGCTTCCATACCGTACTCCTTGGCATCGAGCACCATCAGCGTATCGGTATGCGTCTTAAGGAACGCCAGGGCGCGCTCGTCCATAGCACGGCACTCGCTGGAGCCCATCTGCAGGAAGTAAAAAACGCCATCCTGAGTAGCCTCGAAGGGGCCGTGGAAGTACTCGGCAGAGTGGATGTAGCTGCAATGCTGCCACTGCATCTCCATAAGAGAGCAGATAGCGAAACCGTAGGTCTGGCTAAAGTTGGGACCGCTGCCCAGAATATAGAAGAACTCGTGCTCCTGGCAAAGCTTGGCAAAGCGATCGCCCAGCTCGGCATTTACCTTCTCGCGTGCCGGGGGAAGAATCTTATCCATCTCGGCGATACCGGCATACATATCGGCAAGATCGGCGTAACCCTCCTGCTGATCGAGCAGCTCTGCCGCAAGCGACAGCGAAATGCCAGCGGGGACCTCGGCCTGCGGCACGCCCTCGCCCCACGGGTAGACCCACGTGGTCCATTTACCGGTGTCGATCTTAGATCCAGCGTTGTCGGTCTGGGCGATCACCGTAGCGCCGGCAGCAAGGGCAATCTCGCAGCCCTCGACGACCTCAGGGGTGTTGCCACTGTGGCTACAAGCAATGACCAGGGACTTCTCGCCCAGACGACGCGGACGCATGATATCGAACTCGCGAGCCGTATAGATATACGAAGTGAAGGTGGTTGCCTCGCGCTGCAAAAGCTCATGGGCCGGGATCAAATCGATCATGGAGCCACCGCAAGCAATCCAGTAGACGCTGTCGAACTTGCCCTTCTCGGCAATTGCCTCTTTGATCAGATCGTGTGCGTTCATATCCAGTTCCTTTCTTGTTTGGCCGCAATCAATGACGTTGGCTGCGTGGCCGATAGTTGTTTTAGTCAATCAGATATTTCTCGAATGCGGCCATGTTCTTGGCATCTGCCGCCGCCGGATCATCGTAGTAACGACCGTCCGTGATTTCCTGGCCCAGCATGCCGTCGAAACCATGGGCGTTGAGCGTGGCGACGAAGGCGTCCATATCGTGCTTGCCATCGCCCCACACCAGATGGCCATACGGGTCACCGTCGATAAAGTGCATCTCGTGAATTGCCCCATCACCAAAGGCGGCAAACCAGTCCTCGAGCGTCTCGCCTGCAACGCCCATCGCGGTTGTATCAACCATGGGCTGTAAGTACGGGCTCGCGACCTCGTCAATCATGCGCCTCGCATCGGAAACCGTCGTCACAAGGTTGCTCTCCTCGGGACGCAGGCTTTCCATCGTAAGCACCAGACCGTGTTCGCCGGCATACTCCGCCAGAATGGACAAGTGCTCGCGGCTGCGCTTCCAGGCTTCCTCGCGGTCCTCGTCCCAGTCGCCCCAGCCCGAGTTGACGGACATACGGTCGCACCCAAGTACCTCGGCAAGCTCAATGCCGTGCTTAAAGTACGCCAGGCTGCGCTGCTCATGCAGCGGTTTGCGTGCGCAGTACTGCCAAGGATAGACAACATTCTCGGGGCACAGAGTACGATACCTAAGCCCACGGTCTGCAGCCTTTTTCGCCAGGACCTCAGCCTCAAAGTAGCCCGTGTGGTCGAGTGTCACATGCGGCTCCGCGCACCACAGCTCAATGGACTCAAAGCCCAAGCGCTGCTGCACATCAAGGAAGTAATCGAGCGACCACATGATGTAGTGGATATTCATGCCCGCAATCTGCTCGCGGCGCAGCGTCGGTTTGGATTCAGGCATCTTATGCCTCCTTATTTCGATCGAACACGATTTGTCCGTCCGACATCGTCATGTCAACCGCAAGATCACGTGCGTCGCGATAATCGAGGTCGAACACATCCCGATCGAGCGCGCAGATATCGGCAAGCTTGCCAACCTCAAGCGTACCCAGCTCGTCTTCGCGCATCAGGTCGTACGCGCCCCCGGCAGTCCAAGCGCACAAGAGCTCGACAAGCGTCAGCGTGTTGACCTCATTCACGGGCAGTCCGTCGTCGAAGTATCCGCCGCACGCACTGTAGATTGACTCGCCCAAGCTCGGAATCAACAGCGGCAAATCCGTGCCGCAGCACACTGTGCATCCGGAATCTTCCATGCCGCGGCGATTCCAGCTGTGCAAAAGTCGCGTCTCGCCAATTTGTCGACGCATCATCGACAGGCAATCCTCGCGCCGGTCCAGCGTCAGAATCTGCGGATAGACCTCGCAAATTCCACCTAACTTGCCAAACTTGACAAGATCGGTCGGGTCAGAGTTCTCGAGATCGGTAATCGCATGGCGACGAAGCATCCGTCCATGCTCGTCTCGAGGCAGCGAGGCATAGAGCGCCACGGTGCGACGAACGGCGCCATCGCCCTGGCAATGCAAGGAATATCGGAAGCCGTCAGCATCAATTGCACGCAGCTCGTTCTCAATCAGATCCCACTCTGGCTCCTCGACGACCGTCTTGCCGGCAGCGCCCGCATCGGCCGAGTCCTCATAGGGGTCTATCATCTCGGCAAGCCCCGCCCATACGCCGCGATCGGTCATACGGTTGAAGCCAGAAAAACGAACGAACGGTCCCCGGAAGCGCTCTCGCGCCTCGCGGGCATATGCCAGATTTGCACCGGCGCCCACCGGCTGCGACATCATAGAGACGCGAACCGTCAGCTCACCAGATTCCTCACGGCGAGCCATTTCGTCGGCAAAGCCGTAGTAGTCATCAAACGCCATTTCCTTGATGGCGGTAACGCCGCGCTCGTTAAGCATGCTCATGTAGTCCGAATACCCGGCACGCACCTCGGGCAGCGCGAGGAAATCGCTCATCATGCGCCAGATCTTCTCGGCATAGCACGCCTGGGGTGTAAAGCCGTATCGCGCACTGGCGGCAGCATTGAGAACGCAGGTCTCCGCACCCGATGTAAAGCAGACGACGGGGATATCGCCAAAACAATCGTCAAACACAGCTGCTGTATTTGCGTTCTCGGCATCCGATGCCAACGTTTCGGGTAGGTTGTGGCCAAAAGCCGCCGCGCAATCCGGATGATCTTCTTTCCATGCACGCAAGAGCGACACGGCCTCTTTGGCATCATCGATGCCGGACAGATCAGACCCCAACGTCCGCAGCGCCCAACCTGTATAGAAGGTATGCACATCGATCAGGCCAGGCATGACAGTGCGGTCGCCCAGGTCAACTACATCGTCCGCCTGGGTCAAATACGAAGTTACCTCACACTTGGCGCCAACAGCCTCAATTCGATTGCCACGGACCGCTACGAAACCTTCAAACGGCAGGTCCCCCGTACCGGTAAAGACGCTCTTAGACGTCAGGACCGTCAAACGATCAGACATCACAACCACCTACACCGGAAGCATGCCAGAGATTGCCGTTACGATCAGGCCAAAGACGACCATGAAAATGAAGAACTTCCAAATGGTCTTCCACCATTGGCCAAACGAAATCCTAGCCACGGCAAGACCGGCGACCGTCATGCCCGCCACGGGGCTGATGGTGTTGATGGTCTGGTTGGCAAACTGGAGCGCGGTGACGGCCGCCTCGGGATTGAGGCCCATGAGCTCGGTCAGGGGGCCCATAACGGGCATGGTGAGCGCCGCCAGGCCAGAACTCGAGGGAACCAGCAAAGAGAGCAGGCCAAGGACGATATACATAAACGTGGTGTAGACGGCGGCGGGTGCACCGGCAAGCGCGGTAGCGAGCGCCTGGAGGATGGTGTCGATGATCATACCGCCCTCGGCGGTGACCAGAATACCGCGAGCGATACCGATAACGATGGCAGCGTACGCAAAGTCGGCGAGACCCTTAACGAACTCCTCTGCGATCGTCTGCTGGTCAAGACCGCCCAGGATACCGGCAAGCAAGCCCATGCCAAGGAACACGGCGGAAATCTCATTCATGTACCAGCCCTGGGTAACAAGACCCCAGACGATAATGCCCATACCGCAAGCAAAATCGATAAGCACGAGCTTCTGACGGATAGTGAACTCTTCCTCGATGGAGGCATCGGTCACGGAAAACTCAATACGCTTGAGCTTATCGTCCTCGTACACAATGGACGACTCGGGGTTTTTCTTGACGCGCATGGCGTAGCGCATGGCCCATGCGATACCGACGGCAGTGAAGATGACCCAAGAAACGGCGCGCAGCCACAGTTGCGGATTACCCTCGATGCCAATGATGCCTTGGGCGATCAAAACATTAAACGGGTCGATGGTCGAAGCACAATATCCCAGGTTAGGACCAAGGAAGCAGATGATGAATGCCGTCATCGAGTCATAACCGATACCCATCATGATGGGAATGAAGATGGCATAGAACGGCAGGGCTTCCTCAGACATACCAAACGTAGTGCCGCAAATGGACAGCAATGTCATCGTGATGGGAATGATGAGGATGTCCTTGTTCTTGAGCTTTTTAATCACACGGCTCATGCCGGCATTCAAAGCGTTGGTCTTGGTGATGATCGCGAACGATCCGCCAATCAATAAGACGAACGCAACGACGTCGGCAGCCTCTTGGATACCCTTGGTGGGCGCTTGCAGAACCGCGAAGATATCCTGGCCCAGATTGATGGTCTCGCTGGTCTCGGAATCGGTGTAGTTCTTATCGACCTGTTCATAGGTTCCAGCAACGGCGACTTCACGCTCGCCCGCCGCTGTCGAAATCGTCTTGCGCTGATACTGACCAGAGGGAACGATCCAAGTCAGGACCGCAAAGACAACGATCAGCAAGAACATGATCGTATAGACATGCGGTAATTTGAACTTAAAACGTCTGTTTGTCTTCTTCGCCTTCGTATCTGACATAGATACCTCCAAAGAACTCGAGACTGCATCGCATCTCGCTTCAACGTTTGCATAAGGCAAACGTTCTATGACGTCCCATAGATTACCAGCAGCTTTTTCCTTCATCAAGATAATTTCAAACTGATTGCCGCAACGCGGTTGAACGGTTGTGTTCGCGCCGTGAACGGTATGGAAACGCCCGGTGAGATGATCCACCGGGCGCTTCCATTCGCAATGTCCTAGATGTCAAAAACGTAGCGAGACCCAACGATCCGCTGACGACCGATGATAAACGGCCGCCGCTGCTCATCGAAAAAGAAGGCTTCCATATAAAACAAGGGTTCGCCAACGGGAACTGTCAACAGCCGAGCGACCTCGGGCGACGCGCACGCGATCTCGAGCGTGCACGGGTCGGTAAACGCGGGCGTGCGGCCCGTTCGGTTGCGCACGAACTCAAAAATGGATTGGTTAGATAGAGGTGCCGTTGATAGATAGGCGTTGTCCTCGTAAACGTATATGTTGTTCTCGAGCATGACGGGGACTCCATCGGCAGTACGTACACGCTCAACGCAAATCAAATCAGTTCCAACGGGAACACCAAAGAACTGCGCTTCGGTAGAATCTGCCGGCAGTATCTTTCTCGAAATGACGCACGCCCCCGGCTCCATTCCGTTAACGCGGCATGCGTCCGAAAAACTCTGAACGTCATCCTTCTGGCGAATCTTGCGCTTGAGCTTGGGGGCATTGACAAACGTGCCTTTCCCCTGTCGCTTCGTTAGATAACCCTGCTGAACGAGCTCCTCAATAGCACGTCGCACGGTAACGCGGCCAACGTTATAGCTCTCAGCCAATTCGAATTCGTTGGGTATCCGCGCGCCCGCCTTGTAGGCACCGGAGTTGATTTCGTTTTTAATGATATCAATAACCTGTTGGTACAGCGGTATCGCTGCTTTACCGTCAGTTAGCCCTTCAGTCGGTGGCATATACCCTCTCCCAGCACAATTAAGTCTAAAACGGGCTTAAGGGCATTCAGCAAGTCCTTAAGCCCGCATTAGCTTAAAGTATGCTAGGTACCGCACCAAAATGTCGGGTATTTACTCATCAGACCCGAAAAACGCGCAACTACCTCACTCCTAAGAAAGCGCGAGCAGCTCCGGCAGCTGGTCGATAATCTTGTCCGCGGCATCCTGGCTAAAGCCAAAGCGCTCCTCGCGCTTGGCAATGACTGTCAGGCCGGCTCGCTTGCCGGCAGTGATGCCAGGCACCGAATCCTCGACGCAGCAGCAGCGATTCGCGGGCAGCCCCAGCAGGTCCAGCGCATGCAGGTAGATGTCGGGCTCGGGCTTGCTCTCCTTAAACTGCTCGCCGCTCACCACATACTCAAAGGCATCCGACAGCCCGCACGCATCGAGCACTTCCTCGATGCTATCCATGGGAGACGAGCTGGCAAGCGCCACGCGAACGCCGCGGCGCGGCAGCTCTCGAATCGTATCCACGGCGCCTGGGTTAATCAAAGCCTGATAGTCGCGCGGACGCTTATGAGCCCACTCGTCCCAACGGGTCAACGCTTCCTCGCCAGTTAAATGCCCCTTACCGGCGCGCTCAAACCAATCGACCAGCATACGCAGGAAGAACTGATGCGAAGTACCGACCTGCCCATTTAACTCCTCTTGAGTCAGATTAAGCCCAAGCTCCTTGGCAAACGCGGCGGTCTCGCCCAGGTAGTAATACTCGGTATCGACAATCACGCCGTCCATGTCAAAGATAACGGCATCGAACGGAAATGCGGACACGGCACCCTCCCTAACAAAAGGGCGCCCGCAAGCGGACGCCCGAGCCATGCACTATCGGCGATTCTAACCCAGCAGCTTGTCCAGTGCCACCGCAATGCCGTCTTCGTTATTATTGGCGGTCACCATCTGGGCCACAGCTTTGACCTCATCGACGGCGTTGCCCATGGCAACACCGGTTCCGGCCCATTCAATCATGGATTTGTCGTTCTGGCCGTCGCCAAACGATACGACCTCGCTGGCATCGATGCCGAGCTTGGGCAGGGCACCCTCGAGCGCGCGGGCCTTGTCAATACCGGGCGCCGTGTACTCAAAGTACCAGTCGGCCGTAAACATGCCCGAAAGCGTCTGGGTAAAGGGCGCATACATTTCCTCGTAATGCGCCTGCAGGTAGGCCGGATCACCCGCCGTCAGCAGCTTGTCCACGGGATAAGCATCAGCGACCTCATGCAGGCTCTCCACCTCGCGAATCTTAAGATCGCACGCATCGCGCTCGTATTTGACGATGTTTTTCTGCGAGCCGTCAGGCAGCGTGATCATGCAGTGATACGAATCCACGACATGCAAATCGCGACCGAGCGAAATCATAGGGATCACGTCAAAATTACGCAGGTGATCAATCAGACGGTGCAGCTCGTCAGCCGGCATAGCCTGGTCAAAAAGGACCTCATCGGTCTGAGCGTCGACCACATGCGCGCCATTAAAGGCAACCAGCAGACCGTCATGGTTTTGAAGGTCGAGCTCCTGCGCCAAGGCGTGCAGTCCCCATGCGGGACGGCCCGAAGCCAAGATGAGCTTAATGCCCGACTCCTGCGCCGCGAGCAGCTTCTCGCGCGTACGCGGGCTAATCACTTTCTGATCGTTGGTGAGCGTACCGTCGATATCCATCGCGATGGCTTTGATTGCCATATATGCCTCCCTGTCATTGAACAACCTTGTCTGAGCCATCATACAGAACACCCATCGCGACTCCGTTTACAACGGGCAAAAAGTCATATTGTCTCGAACATGAACGGCGTGTGGTCGTGAAGCTTTATCGCTCAGGTCAAATACGTCTGCTAGCGACGCTCATCCGTCGGTGCGCCCTCGACGATCGCGATGCCCGCCGATGCGCCTAACGCGCTGGCGCCGGCCTCGATGAATGCGCAAGCCTCTTCGTAATTATGGATACCGCCCGCCGCCTTGATTGCCACGGCATCGCCGAGCACCTCGTGCATCAGCCGCACGTCCTCGAGCTTAGCACCGCCAAAGCTTCTGCCGGTCGATGTCTTAAGGAATCCCGGCTTGGCCTCCAGCGCGATCTCGCATACACGGCGCTTGGCGGCGTCGTCGCCGTCCAGCTTGCACATCTCGACGATTACCTTGTCAGTGATGCCATGCGCGCGACAAAAATCAGCAATGGTAGTCATCTCGCGCTCGATGGCATCAAAATCGCGGTTCTCGATCGACCCCTGATTCAAAACGTAGTCAATCTCGGTAAAGCCACACGCAGCGTATTCCTCAAACCTCGCAAGCTTCTCCTCAAGCGTCATAGTGCCCTGGGGAAAGTCGATGGCGCCGGCAAGGATGATGTCAGAGCCCTCGAGCATGGCGCGGCCCGTCTCGTACTCCTGAAGGTTCGCAAATACGCAGCGAAAGTTGTACTTTAACGCCTTCTCGACATACTGCTCAAACGTGTCCTCGGGGGCATCGATATAGTCGATGTATTTATTGATGGGTTTGGCAAGTGTCATGCTGGGCCTCCTTGTTCAGGACTGACAACCGATTCGTGGTTTCACGCGAAAAACCACGTTCAATGTACGCCCGACATACAAGGACAGCGTCCGCATTCCGACAAGTGGTATGAAATTAGCTGTAAACGTATATTTACAGACAGCGAATGGCACCGCACGCGGATGCCGACAGCAAGACATCCCCCCTCAATACACCCTCACGCCCCTTTACTGTTTGCGACCAGAAATGATGAGCTGCACAACGTCGTTAGCGGTCGAATTCGACCTCTGACGACGTCACGCGACTCATCGTATCCGACCGACAACAGAAAAGGGGCACGTTCGCATAGCGTGGCGCGTGACGGTTGCAAAACCACCCCATTTGAAACAAACGCAAAAAAGTACTTGCAAAGACGCGTTCCGACATATAAGTTGATAAAAGACCGCCGTTGCGGTTTTAAGTAGATCGAGCATATGAAATTTCAGTTTTTAGCGTGTAAGAGAAAGAAGATCGGCAAAGTACAACCCCAAACGCAATGACAACTTAATGAGGTAACTGCCACATGTGAGGCACCCAGGGCATTGCTGTCTCGATTTTGAGCACGATGCCTTCCGCCTTGCATGGGCCGTTCCATCCCGCCCCTGCAGCAACTGCCTCACGGGCTCATTGAAAACCGCATAGCACCCCAACGTCAGCACATCACCCACGGCAAGCACATCACTCACGACAACCAACACATCAACAAACAGCACGAACATCAACCGATTGGAGAAGCTATGACAAACCACCACGCTGAAGACGGCGATAAGAAAAGTATTCTGGATGCCCGCATTGAGCGAGCATATGCAAACGAATATGACGCCGCCTTTGCCGCCGCGACCATCAAGAACTACGCGTCGCTACCGCTCGCGACGATCTTGGCCGACCACCCTCAACTGCTGAAGCGCTGCACAAAGATCATGGGCGACCCCGACATTCGCAAGCTGACAGACCCCTATGCCCCAAAACGCGACAACGATTCGTACGTTCTTACCGTAGGCTGCCTAGCCCATATGCTTACGGCGCTCGACACGAAACTCAAGCTCGAATGGGAACCCGACGAGCGTCATGAACTCGAAAGCAAGCGGAACACCCTGCGCACCGCACTGTTCCTTCCGTTGGACGGCCTCAAGCGCTGCAACGTCGAGCTCAATACACAGGCGCGGCAAAAGCCCGGGACCACAGGGCAGAAAACTCCAAGACCCCATGCGGCCATCGTCGACCGCAACCGATATAACCGCATGACCGCGCATTTTTCTGCCGAGGGAGCAGCCATAAGGACGCTGATCGACCTGCTATGCCTCCTGAGCATCAACGAGCTATTTGAGGGCTATCTCGCCCTTGTTCCCGCGACGGCACCCAAGTCGGTAGCAAAGATCATCGAGACCTGCAGACGCCAGTTTGAGCGCCATCGCAATGGCAGCGAGATGAACGCCAGCATCGCGCAGTACTACGCGGCTCATTACAAAAATGACGGATGTGCCCCTGTCGAGCATCAGCTGCGGCTCGCCTACACCACGCCCGCCGCAACGCTCTATCGCTTTGGAGCCCTTGGCGCTTGCGAGCCGCACGAACAGGCAGCCTGCCCCACAACCGAGCTCGATCTCAGGCTCGGACGAACCCTGTAGCCCGCCAGCCCCTCCGCGGGCAACAATCCTATTCCACAACACAACCAACAGAAAGGAGTCCTCATGGACACCAATCATTCCCCCATCATCAGCCCCCTCACCATGCGTGAATCCGCCCGAGGCATCACGCTCACCAGCATTTACGATGAGATGCTCGCCCGTCGCGAGCTCTCCGTCATGGGAAACATCGAAACCCCGATGGCCCACGACCTATGCCAGCAGATCCGCCTGCTCGATGCCACCGACCCCAGCCGCCCCATCACCATATTTGTCGCCAGCGCCGGCGGAAGCGTGCGATCGGGCCTTGCGATCTATGACGCCATGCGCCTCGCATCGTGCCCCATCCGCACCGTCTGCCTGGAATTCGCCGCGTCCATGGGCGCCGTGATCTTTATGGGCGGCGACGATCTCCGTATGGCGCCCCATGCAGAGCTCATGATTCACGACCCGCTGATCCCCCAGGGGGCAGGCGGCTCGGCACTTGCGCTGCAGGAAACCAGCCGGCGTCTCATGCAGACCCGCAAGACCCTCACGCAAATCCTCTCGGACCGCAGCGGCCTCACGCCCAAGCGCATCCAGTCCCTCACTGCAAAAGACACCTACCTTTCGGCCGAGCGCGCCGTCGAGCTCGGCTTTGCCCACGAAATTCTCTCGACCACCAAGGAGGTCGCCCATGTCTAACCTCGCCAGCCGTCTCGCCGCATCTGAGTCCGCATCGTCCACCATCCTCGCCAAGGATCGAACGCTTTCCTGCGACACCCGCCAAACGGGACTCAACAACAATGCACTTGTGATCGGCCCCTCGGGAGCCGGCAAGACCCGAAACGTCCTCAAGCCCAACCTGCTGCAAATGAACGCAAGCTACATCGTGCTCGACACCAAAGGCACGCTCTGTCGCGAAGTGGGACCCGTGCTGGCAGCCCACGGTTACCGCGTGCAATGTCTCAACTTCGCCGACCTCAACACCGTCCCGGCCCTTGCGCCCGGCATCGAGCGCTGCGGCTACAACCCCCTGAGGCACATTCGCCGCAAGGCGGACGGCAGGCCCAACCAGCAGGACATCCTCTCGGTGGCAAAGGCCATCTGCCCCATCGAGGACAACAACCAGCCTTTTTGGGATCATGCGGCGGCAAACCTGCTGTCGTGTCTTATCGCCTACGTCACCGAACAGCTACCCGCCGACGAGCAGACGATCAGCTCGGTCATCAAGCTGATCGAGCACCTGCAGGACGGTGCCACAGGTCGATTGTTTGACGACCTGATCACGACCGACCCCCAAAGCTATGCCCTCTCGCTATGGCGGCGCTACGCCATTACGCAAAATGCCGAGCGCATGCACGCGAGCATCGTCGGCATCCTTGCCGAAAAGGTCATGTGTCTGGGATTCGACGGTGCGGCACAGCTCTATCGTGAGTGCCATCAGGCGGACTTCGCTTCCATGGGACACACCCCCTGCGCCCTGTTTGTAACCGTGAGCGATATTGACCGCAATCTCGATCCGCTGACCGGCCTCTTTATTTCGCAGGCGTTTATGGGCCTCATTCGTGAGGCCGATAGGCAGCCCGACGGCAGCCTGCCCGTGCCCGTGCACTTTATGCTCGATGACTTCGCAAATCTGCAGATCCCCCAGATCGACAACGTGCTCTCGATTATCCGAAGCCGCAACATCTGGGCAACGCTGCTGCTGCAGTCGACCAACCAGCTCGATGCGCTCTATGGCGAGGCACGCGCACGCTCCATCATGGGCAACTGCGACACGCATCTGGTGCTGGCGTTCCAGGATCCCGAGAGTGCCCGGGTGTTTTCCGACCGCGCCGACGCGCTGCCCAGCACGCTCATGGCGACGCCGATCGATCGCTCGTGGCTCTTTGTGCGCGGCTGCACTCCCGAACAGGTCGAGCGCTTTAGGCTCGAAGACCATCCGCTCTACGGGGAGCTGCCCGAGGCGCAGCGAGGCCATGCGGAGGCCGAGCTCTAGACGCAGGGCCCTCGCAGCACGCGACGCTCCGGCGAAGATCCTTAAAGGCCGTGCGCCCCGGGGCCACGGCAAAGCAAAGGGGCCCGCATCCGATGGGATACGGGCCCCTGACTATAAGGCGCGATGCGTTAACAGCAGCGACTACTTGCGGTGAGCGCGGTAGAACTCGATGAGCGCCTGGGTCGAAGCGTCCTGCTCGGCCTTGGCGGCGTCGTCATGGAAGGCTGGAGTGATCTGCTTGGCAAGCTGCTTGCCCAGCTCGACGCCCCACTGGTCGTAGGAGTCGATGCCCCAGACCGTGCCCTCGACAAACGTGATGTGCTCGTACAGGGCGATGAGCTCGCCGAGTGCGAACGGGGTCAACGTGTCGCCAAAGATCGAGGTCGTCGGACGGTTGCCCTCAAAGCAGCGGGCCGGGACGATCTGCTCGGGCGTGCCCTCGGCGCGCACCTCATCGGCCGTCTTACCAAAGGCGAGCGCCTTGGTCTGGGCCAGGAAGTTGCCCAGGAACAGCTCGTGCACGTCCTGGCCGCTGTCGGTCGCAGGGTTGGCGGTATTGGCGAAGGCAATGAAATCGGCCGGGACCACCACGGTGCCCTGGTGCAGCAGCTGGTAGAAGGCGTGCTGACCGTTGGTGCCGGGCTCGCCCCAGAAGATCTCACCGGTGTCGGAGGTCACGGCGCTGCCGTCCCAGCGGACATGCTTGCCGTTGGACTCCATGGTGAGCTGCTGCAGGTAGGCCGGGAAACGATGCAGGTACTGGCAGTACGGCAGCACGGCGTGGCTCTTGGAACCGAAGAAGTTGACGTACCAGACGTTGAGCAGGCCCATCAGCGCAACGGCATTGTTCTCGAGCGGCGTGTTGCAGAAGTACTCGTCGATAGCGTGGAAGCCCTCGAGGAACTGCTGGAAGCGCTCGGGACCGAGCACGACGATCAGCGACAGGCCCACGGCGGAGTCGACGGAGTAGCGGCCGCCGACCCAGTTCCAGAAGCCGAAGGCGTTGGCGGGGTCGATACCGAAGGCCTCAACCTTCTCGAGTGCGGTGGAAACGGCGACGAAGTGCTTTGCCACGGCCTCGGCGTTCTGCTCATCGGAGCCGTCGATGGCGCCCTGGGCCTTGAGCTGCTCGAGCATCCAGGTCTTGACCTCGCGGGCGTTGGTGAGGGTCTCGAGCGTGGTGAAGGTCTTGGAGACGATGATCACGAGCGTGGTCTCGGGATCCAGGCCCTTAAGCTTCTCGGCCTGGTCGTTGGGGTCGATGTTGGAGATATAGCGGCAGTCGATACCGGCGTCGGCATAGGGACGCAGAGCCTCGTAGGCCATGACCGGGCCCAGATCGGAGCCACCGATGCCGATGGACACCAGGTGCTCGATCTTCTTGCCGGTAACGCCCTTCCACTCACCGGAGCGCACGCGCTCGGCGAAGGCATACATGCGGTCGAGGACCTCGTGCACGTCGGCGACGACATCCTGGCCGTCGACGATGAGCTGGCCCCTCTCGGTTGCGGGGCGGCGAAGCGCGGTGTGCAGGACGGCGCGGTCCTCGGTGGTGTTAATGTGCTCGCCGGAGAACATGGCGTCGCGGCGCTCCTCGAGCTTCACCTCGCGGGCAAGATCGCACAGCAGCTTGACGGTCTCATCGGTCACCAGGTTCTTCGACAGGTCGAAGTGCAGGTCACCGGCGTCAAAGCTCAGCTTGTTCACGCGCTCGGCATCGGCAGCGAACCAGGCCTTGAGGTCGATACCATCGGCCTCGAGCTTCTCCTGATGAGCCTCGAGTGCCTTCCAAGCGGCAGTCGACGTAGCATCGATAGGTGCGGCAACAGTTGCCATAGAGTCCTCCTCAGCATACGGGCGCACGCCTCCATGCGCCCGGACATTCAGATGCCACTATTCTAGCGCAGGTCAAGACTACAATCAGCGAGCGTTGCCAATCGGCCCCCCAAACGGCAACCGATTAAAAAGGGACAGGCTTATTTTGGCAGGTCAAACGCTTTACCAACCAAAAATAACCCGTCCTTTTATGGCAAATATTAGGCCGCGGCGCAGATGCTACCGAGCAACTCACGCAGAGGAGACCCGATGCCCTCCAGCAGTTCGGGCGCGATAATGGCAAAAACGGGAACCTCACCGGTGCCCACGACAGCAGGCGCCTTGCCCTCCGAGAGAATGCATCCATAAGGGACAAAACCGTCTTCGCCGGCATCGAGCGCCGCCATGCGACGCGCGAGCTCGCGCGCAAAGCCAGCAGTATCGGCATCGCCAATCGCCAGGACAAAGTCCACGCCTTCGTCGGTCGCCAGGGCCACGGCTTCGTCGATCAGTTCGTCTCCCCCGTCGCCCCCAACCGAGCCGCAGCGGAAAAGTACGCGCTCGAGTAGGGCTCGATCAAGCGAGCCAAGTGCCGCCGAGACAAGCTCATCGCGCGTATGCTTGTCACCGCCCAACACGACCAGCGCCTTGGTGCCACCGTAGTGAGCGACCAATCGTCCGCACCAGCGAGCCACGTCTCCATCCACAACAAGGCGCGTCGGCATACCAAACCCGTAATTGACCATCTTTCCCACAACCCTTCCGTGCACATAGGCGGTATCAATCGTTAGGCTCATGCTACGAAGCGAGCTTTTCCGAGCTGTTTCGCACTCTTTAGAGCTGCGTTAAAACCCGATCCAACCGCACGACCATACCTACCAAAACAAACCAGTCCCTTTTTGACAGGTTTTGACGATGTCCGGACGAGCGGGTATTATCGAACAGATATTCGATAAGAACATGTGTTTGATGGGAGGACGCGTGGGGCACGAGCGTCACACCTATATCTGCATCGACCTCAAGACGTTTTATGCCAGCGTCGAGTGCGTCGACCGTGGGCTCGATCCGCTCACCACCAACCTGGTCGTTGCCGACGAATCGCGCGGACGCACGACCATCTGTCTCGCTATCACGCAGGCCATGAAGGACTTAGGTATTCACAACCGCTGCCGTCTGTTCGAGATTCCCGACGGCATCGACTGCATCAAAGCAGTGCCACGTATGCAGCACTACATGGAGGTGTCGGCGCAAATCTACGGCATCTATCTGGAATACGTCAGCCCCCAGGACGTACACGTCTACTCCATCGATGAGTGCTTTATCGACGTGACGCCCTATCTGGACCTTTATCACACCGATGCGGAAGGGTTCGCTTGCACGCTGCGCGACGAGGTCTTGGCGCGCACCGGCATCACGGCGACGGTCGGCATCGGCCCCAACCTATTCCAGGCCAAGGTAGCGCTCGATATCACCGCCAAGCACGTACCCAGCCGCATCGGCATACTCGACGACGAGACCTTTCGCAAAGAGATCTGGCCCCATCGTCCCATCACCGATATCTGGGGCATCGGCCCCGGCGTGGCAGCACGACTCGAAAAGTATGGCGTCTACGACCTGATGGGTGTCGCCGCACTCGACGAGAACCTGCTCTACGACGAGCTCGGCGTCAATGCCGAATATCTCATCGACCACGCCTTTGGGCGCGAGCCGACAACCATCGCCGATATCCAAGCCTATCGCCCACAAGCAACTTCGACCACCACAGGACAGGTGCTCTCGAAGGGTTATGCCTACGAGCAAGCCTACACCGTCTTGCGCGAGATGGTCGACAACGCCGTGTTGGACTTGGTCGATAAACACGTGGTCTGCGACAGCATCTCGCTCTTTGTGGGCTACGCGAGCGAGCGAGCCGACATACGCCGCCTCGACGCCAGCGGTACAGCGCAATATGTGGACGGATGCGGGCACCTGCGCTCAAGCACATCGAGTATCGAACCTACCGCAACCGCCGGCCCCGAGCTCGCGCCCCGTGCTCCCAAGCCCGTCCAGCGCGATGACGAACGGCGCCGCCTGGTGCGCGAAGCGCAGGCAATCGATGGCATCTTTGTGGGAGAGCATGGCGGCAAACCGCGCGGTGGCTATGCCGCACTCTTTGCGCACTCCAACGCCTCGCGAAAGCTGCCCGAGCGCACCAATTCGTTTAAGAAGATCATGGGGTATTTCGATGACCTTTGGGCGCAGACTGTCGACCCCAAGCGACCGGTCAAGCGTATCAATCTGGGATTTGGCAATCTGGTGCCCGAAGAATTTGCCACCATCGATCTGTTCAGCGATGTCGAGGCCGATGAGCGCGAGCGCGACCTGGCGCGCGCCGTCCTGGCCGTGAAAGGCAAGTACGGCAAGAACGCCCTGGTCAAGGGATTAAGCTTTACCGCCGGCGCCACCGCGCGCGAACGCAACGACCAAGTTGGAGGACACCGTGCCTAAGCCCAAACAACAGCCCGTGCGCCCGCCGACCGCCTTCGAGCGCCTGGCGGACCCCGAGGGCAGACGCCGCGTCGCCGACCCCAACCTCACTGCCAACGGTGCCGTGCGCGCCAACCGCGCCGCACAGTTTATGCCCTTTGCCGCCCTCACGGGATACTACGAACTCGTGCGCAAGCAGGAAATCACCGTCGAGCCAAAACGTGAGCTCACGGAAGAAAAAGCCCTCGTACTTTCTAAAAAGCTCGAGGGTCTCAAACGTGGCGACTTGGTTCGTGTCACCTATTACGATACGTACGGCTATCGCTCCCGCACCGGTATTCTCGACGAGGTACTCCCCGCCTTCAAGCTCCTCAAGCTCAAAGACATCGCCATCGACTTCGACGATATCCAAGACATCGAACTGCGCGGACAAGCCTAGCCAAGGAAGCGCATCCAGGGCGGCACTTACAGCGTCATGACGTAGTAGCCCGCGTCTTTCACGGTCGTCTCGAGGACACCGCGATCAACCGGCTGCTTAGAGCGCACGCGCGCCGTGTGGTCCGCATATGTCACCGTTGCCCACACGCCATCCAGTGCATTGAGGGCATTGGCTACGTTCTGAGCGCAGCCGTCACAGCTCATGCCGCCGATGAGCAGCTCATCGCTATAGGGGTAGTGTGACGCATCGGTATCCACCACAACAACCTTTTTGGCCTTCTTACCGCTCGCACCATCGCTGCAGCAACTCTTCCCGTGTGTCGAAGCGGCAATACGACGCAGTCCAAAAAACATGCCGACGGCAATGACGGCCAGCACGATGAGATTCGCAGGGTTGAGCAAGTCACTCATGCGTTCCCCTTTCAAGTAGCACTATCTAGATACCCCCATGGGGTGTCCCCATCTTAACCCAAAATCATGTCCGTTCGGTCAATTAGTTTCCCGCTTCAAACTTTTTTGTTGACCATGGCTTACTTTCGTGTATAAGTTTTCCTAGGCTAACAGTTTAGATCCGTAAGGAGTGCCGTGACTCGAACCATAGACATCCCAACGTTTCAGGCAGCAGTCGTGCGCAACTGCTCTCCCACGCTCGCGGGCATCAAGCCGGCATCGCTCTTTACCTATCCAGGCACCTACGCCCACGGGGACGGCTCGACCGCAACCGAAACCATCGCAGAACGCCGAGCACGCCTGCTCAACGTTATCGCCCAGTGCAATCGCGAGCTTGACCCGTTCGGTATCCACCTGAGTGTTTTGGTCTGGCGGCCATGCGGAGCGCTCGTGTATATGTACCGAGCCAAAAGCCTCACCACCTATTTCGCAGACCCTCGCGCCCAAACGGCGCTCGCCCCGGAAGGCTACGACACGAGAGACCTTTCGACATGCCTTGTGCATTTGGCATCACGCATCACGCTCGCGAGCAATAACGTCGCGGAATGCGCTTGTAGCCAGACTCGATGCGCACTACCCCAGCAAGCTAACTGCAGCAACGACTGCACCTGCGAGTTTCCGCACGAAATAGGCTACTTCCTAGGATATCCCTACGACGACGTGCACGAGTTTATCGTCCAGCGCGGCGAGAACTACAAGGTCTTTGGAGCTTGGAAGGTCTACACGAATGTCGAGCAAGCGCTTGCGATGTTTGACGCCTACCGCGCTTGCACTCAATACCTCACCTTTGTCTATCAGCAGGGCTGCAGCTTGGCACAACTTGCCCAGGCAACCCGATAGAACATAGAAGCCGCGGCAACCTGCCGCACAACTGAAAGGACTCAACATGAGCAAGATCGCCGTCGTCTACTGGAGCGGCACGGGCAACACCGAGGTCATGGCAAACCTCGTCGCCGAAGGCGCCACGTCCGCGGGTGCCGAGACCGAAGTCATCCCCTGCGCCGACTTCTCTGCCGACAAGGCCGCCGAATATGATGCCTTCGCCTTCGGCTGCCCCGCCATGGGCTCCGAGGAGCTCGAGTACGATGAGTTCCAGCCGATGTGGGACGAGGTCAAGGAGACTCTCGGCGACAAGAAGGTCGTCCTCTTTGGCTCCTATTCGTGGGCCGAGGGCGAGTGGATGGACAACTGGAAGGCCGACGCCGACGAGGCCGGCGTCAACGTCGTGGACTCCACCATCTGCTACGACGCGCCCGACAACGAGGGCGAGACCGCTTGCAAGGCCCTCGGAGCCGAGCTCGCGTAACGAACCCAGGGCCTCCAAGAGAGCCTGCATCAAAGCGCATCCCCATCCCTACAAAAGAGCGGGGCTGGATTCAAGTCCAGCCCCGCTCTTTTGTAACGGCAGTTACATCAACCGGCTACGAGATATTGCCCAAGAACGCCTTGGTGCGCTCGCTCTTGGGGTGGTCGAAGACCTCGCTCGGCGTACCCTCTTCCACAATGACGCCGCCGTCCATAAAGACGACGCGGT